>NZ_CAMPQA010000012.1:0-148793 GCF_946902935.1 Yersinia sp. Marseille-Q5920
GTGATTTGAGAGAAATTAAGATTTTCAGCGAAGTTCCGAGATTGGATTGGCTGGCTGTGTGATATTGCATAGCGGGTTAATTGAAACAGAATTTGCCTGGCGGCCATAGCGCGGTGGACCCACCTGACTCCATGCCGAACTCAGAAGTGAAACGCCGTAGCGCCGATGGTAGTGTGGGGTCTCCCCATGCGAGAGTAGGACACTGCCAGGCATCAAACACGAGTTATCAGAATGACATCTGGTGACTAACAAAATCGCCAAAGGCGGTTTTGCATAGCGCGGAGCGCTGGCCCTGTAGAGGGTAAGTATCGGGAAGATACACGTAAAAGAATCGGTGGAGCGGTAGTTCAGTTGGTTAGAATACCTGCCTGTCACGCAGGGGGTCGCGGGTTCGAGCCCCGTCCGTTCCGCCACTTATTTAAATTATGCCTGCTTATCTTAGCAGGCATAATGTTAAGCATGATTTAGGGGCGTAGCTCAGTTGGTAGAGCACCGGTCTCCAAAACCGGGTGTCGCGAGTTCGAGTCTCTCCGCCCCTGCCATACAAATAGCCCTTCGCGAAAGCGAGGGGTTTTTTTATGTTAAAAATAATCATTTAGCTCGTTTTTTATACTGATTATGTGGTTCCTTTATGTATTTTCCCTCTTTTCTGGCGGCTGTCCCGATTTTTACATCAGGAATATCCATTTATTTTGCCGACATACAGCGCGTATTACCCCCATCAATAACTCTTATTGGTTATGTTTTTTATTAAAATAGCCATCACTCTTAGAAAGACAACATTCCCAATTCATGCTTACTTGGTTGAATTTATGTACAGAAAGTTGTTGTCTCTGCCCATTATTACTTCCACCAGATGAACTAAAGCTAATTAATATTTTAGTTAGCAGGCAAAAGATCTTTAGTTATTGATTCAGGAAATGTGGATTAGTAGCGTTTATCAAAAGCTCACTTTACTACCCAATATATCGGTTGTGGCAACTTTATTTATTGTCTGTGGCATGGGCTTTATTGTGCATGAATAGCCCATTTCTATTGATCACCACTTTATGATTTGCTGGCGATTTACGCTACACACTTTGATTAGGATCTAATACAGCGTTATATCACTTTTGATGACACTCTTTGCCCATGGTGGAAAATCTGTCATCAGAATTTTGCTATTTAGTTTTATTGCTATCCAGAGGGCGGTGAGTGCTTCTTATCGTGAACCACGAGGTTAAGCCTCAGTCGCCATCACTTAATCCTGTATGTCGCTTTGCGCGGCGTTATTCATAGGTGTTTTTAATAGCTGTCGAATTAATGTTTGTTGGTCACTGTTTTGCAACCAAACAGCATATAGTGGCCGCACGATAGGCGGTATATCAGTATTAATGGTCAGCTCTGGATATTCTTTTTGCCAATGTTCGGGCAAAAAGGCACAGCCACCGGTAGTATCCAACAGTTGCCGAGTTAAATGAGCCGACGTCGTGGTCAGCACGGGCATCTGTTCGTTGTTGAGTAAACGATTCTCTTGCTGATGGAAATCTGCTCCCCATTCCAGTTTGATATAGGGCGCTTCATTTGCATTTTTATGCTCAGTTTTATCGTCAATTATTTCTGATAGAGGGAGGGGACCTGATGAGAACAAACGCAATGAAAAATGTCCTAGAAGTTGACTTGCCAGTTCATCCATTTTAGGGGGTTCAGTTGTTATCAACAAATCCAGTTGCCGTTCGTGCAACTGCTTCACCAGTGATTGCCGTAGTGCAACACGGGCTTCAAGGCGTAATGCTTCTCGCTGTTTATATAACTGTTGCAACCAAGGGGTGAGGTAGGCCTCCCAAAGTGATGCGGTTGCACCAATAGACAACTCGGTGTGTTGTAGCGAATGTACAACCTCTTTTTTGGCTAGTTGCCAGGTACTCATCAATGTTTCGGCGTAAGGAACCAGCCGCTCACCCGCAGGGGTCAGACGAATATTATTGCGATGGCGAGTGAATAAATTTGCACCTAATTGATTTTCTAATTGACGGATACGAAAACTCACCGCCGACTGCGTTAAGTACAAAGATTCAGCTGCGCGACCAAAGTGGCGAGTTCTACTGACCTCCAAAAAGGTTTTCAGTAATTCGGTATCCACACCTATCTCCAATTTTTTTATCGTTAAGATTTAAATGTTTTGTTTTACACGATGTCAAGCCTATCTAATACTCCGCGCCATAAACAGCACGACCATGAGAGAATTAGGAGCGTGTCAGATGGCGGATAGCTTCATCACGACCAATCGTTTTTTTGATAATAAACATTATCCTCGCGGGTTCTCGCGTCACGGCGATTTCACCATTAAAGAGGCGCAATTACTAGAGCGCCACGGTTATGCTTTCAACGAGCTTGACCTCGGTAAACGCGAGCCTGCAACAGAAGAAGAACAGTTATTTGTTGCTGTTTGTCGCGGCGAGCGTGAGCCAGTCAGCGCCGAAGAAAAAGTCTGGTCTAAATATGTGACCCGGACCCGTCGGCCTAAACGTTTCCATACGCTGTCTGGCGGTAAACCGCAGATGGACGCAGTGGAAGATTATACTGATAGCGACGACTAATTCCCGTCGTCTTTGAAGCCGCAGGGATGTTAGCTACGCGACCTCCCCGAATCACTTACTTGGGTAAGCTCATCGGGATTAATGAGCCTCATTCTTAAGGCTCACCCTACGGGCTAGCATAAATGCTGTTCAAATCTGCTCCCGGCAAATTTGTCGGTTGCTTGCTAACTACCTGCGACTTCAATGACATTGGGCATAAGCATCTTGATTAAAAAGGGGCTTTTATTCCCTTTTTTATATTAAGCTTTTATGTAATTGCAAAAGCAATCGGTCCATACAACGATAGCTTAGCGCCTCTGAAAGATGATTTTTTTGAATATTATCTTCCTGAGCTAGATCGGCAATGGTTCGTGACACTTTCAATATATGGTGCCACGCACGGACTGACAGGCCGAGCTTCAGCAGAACTTGTTCCAGAAAAGCAGTGTTCTCAGGTGTTAAATAGCAATATTCAGCTATCTCCTGGCTGTTAAGTTGCGTGTTTATCTTCCCCGCTCTATCCAATTGCCTTTGCCTGGCCTGTAATACTCTCTGCCTGATGGTTTTGCTTGGCTCTCCTTGATGTCTTTGTGCTCCGAGCATTCCTGTCGGGAGTAGCGGGACTTCTATCGACAAATCAAATCTGTCCAAAAATGGGCCTGACAATTTTGCCAGATAGCGCAGGATTTGTTGTGGCGGCGCTCGGTTATGAACACCTTGATAATGCCCGCTAGGGCTAGGGTTCATTGCGGCGATAAGCTGTACTTTAGCCGGAAAACAAACTTTAGCCGCTGCACGGGAAATGGTAATTTCGCCTGATTCCAGTGGCTCGCGCAGTGAATCCAGTACTCTGCGTTCAAACTCCGGTAGCTCATCCAGAAAAAGTACCCCATTGTGTGCCAGTGATATTTCGCCGGGACGGGGAATTGACCCTCCGCCAATCAGAGCGGCCATTGATGCGCTGTGATGCGGTGCGCGAAAAGCCCGGCAGCGCCATTGGGCGGGCAGTTCATTACTGTGTAGCAGGCCATTAATGGCTGCGGCCTCCAGTGCTTCTTGCTCCGTCAGTGGCGGCAGTAGCCCAGTTAGCCGATTTGCTAGCATGGTTTTCCCCGTCCCCGGAGGCCCGAGCAATAGCAGGTTATGCCCACCAGCCGCTGTTATCTCCAGCACGCGTTTGGCTTGTGATTGGCCGATGATATCTTGTAGGTCGAGGCGGTTGTCCCAATCGACAACATCTTCAAGGCGTTGGCCCTGAGCTAGGGTATTCTCCTCTTGTAAAAAACCGCATACTGCGAGCAAGTTTTCTGCGACCCAGCTGTTACCTTGGGCTATCAATCCAATTTCGAGACTGTTCCCTGACGGCAAAATTAATTGTCGATGGACATGGCTGCTGGCGAGTGCGGCTGGAATTGCGCCGCTAACACGTCTTAGCGCCCCCGATAAGGCGAGTTCACCCAAGAACTCATAGTGCGCTAATTTATCCGCAGGAATCTGCTCTGACGCTGCTAATATCGCTAAAGCAATCGGCAGGTCATAACGGCCGCCTTCTTTGGGCAAATCTGCCGGTGCCAAGCTGACCGTGATTCGTTTAGCTGGAAAGATGAAGCCGCTGTTAATCAGCGCGCTGCGAACCCTATCCCGCGCCTCTTTCACAGTGGTTTCCGGTAATCCAACTAAAACGAATCCCGGTAACCCATTGCTAATATGAGCTTCAACTGTGATGGCGGGCGCCTGGATACCTAATGTGGCGCGGGTATGAATAGTTGCCAGTGACATGGTGCTTTCCTTTGCTGTCATGCGTCCTTAGTGTCGGGCGTTGTTACAGAGTGCCTCAGAATTTTTGTCAGTGTCTGGGAAAAGGGGTGTTTTGCGAAAGCTCGCGAAAAGTTTCGTTGCAATGAATGTATCAAAATCAAAAATTGCGATGTGGTACGCAGTAAAAAGGCCAAACTGTCGATATGGGTTTTACTGATTGATAAATAATATATTTATCCTGTTTTGTCTGTGTGCCCACAAAATAATAATTTAAATAAATATTGTCAGACAACTAATAACTGTGATAACTCTGTAGGTATTCGTTCGACACTAGACAGATGAACAACCTAATTATGAAAGCGATTTTCCAAGTGATTAACCTAGTCCTAATTAGCGTGGTGGTGATTATTATCCCACCGTGCGGGGCTGCACTTGGACGAAAAAAGGCATAAAAATCAAGCCTTAATCACAAGAAAACCCCCGCACCGAAAGGTTCGGGGGTTTTTTTATCATTACATTAAAGGACGCGAGGAACATAAAATGCACAACAGAATAAAATCCTGCTCACCTCGCGAACGGTCGGGGAAATAACTATGAATGGTGCTCAGTGGGTGGTTCAAGCGTTGCGTGCGCAGGGTGTTAGTACAGTATTCGGCTATCCGGGCGGGGCGATTATGCCGGTCTACGATGCTTTGTATGATGGCGGTGTCGAGCATCTGCTCTGCCGCCATGAGCAGGGCGCTGCCATTGCTGCTATTGGTTATGCGCGTGCAACCGGTAAAGTTGGGGTGTGTATTGCCACTTCCGGCCCCGGAGCCACTAATCTGATCACCGGTTTGGCGGATGCTTTACTGGATTCTGTGCCGGTTATTGCTATCACCGGCCAAGTCGGTTCTGCATTAATCGGCACTGATGCTTTTCAGGAAATTGATGTTTTAGGTCTGTCTCTGGCCTGTACCAAACACAGTTTTTTAGTTGAATCATTGGATGCGCTGCCGGGCATCATGGCGGAAGCATTTGCCATCGCGACCAGTGGCCGCCCCGGCCCCGTTTTAATTGATATCCCGAAAGATATTCAGTTGGCCGTGGGTGAGTTGACCCCACACCTGATGCCAGTTGAAGAGTATCTCGTTGATTCTGCGGCTGAATTACAACAAGCTTTAGATATGCTGGCGACGGCAAAAAAGCCGATGCTGTATGTTGGCGGCGGTGTTGGAATGGCGCAGGCGGTTCCGGCTTTACGCGAGTTTATCGAGGTGACGGGCATTCCTGCCGTGGCCACGCTGAAAGGATTAGGCGCACCGGACACCGAGCACCCTTGTTATCTGGGGATGTTGGGGATGCATGGTACTAAAGCGGCGAATTTCGCCGTGCAGGATTGTGATTTATTGATAGCGGTTGGCGCGCGTTTTGATGATCGGGTGACTGGCAAGTTGAATACATTTGCTGCGAAAGCCAAAGTTATCCATATGGATATCGACCCGGCCGAGCTGGGTAAATTGCGTCAGGCGCACGTCGCGTTGCAGGGCGATTTGAAAGTGTTGTTGCCTGCTTTGCAGCAACCGCTGAACATTCAGCCGTGGCGTGATGAGGTTATGGGCTTAAAACACCAGCATAGCTGGCGTTATGATCACCCTGGCCAGGCAATTTATGCTCCGTTATTGTTGAAGCAAATTTCTGAGCGCAAAGCTCCACAGACCGTGGTGACCACCGACGTGGGCCAGCACCAGATGTGGACGGCGCAGCATATGAACTTTACCCGCCCTGAGAATTTTATCACTTCCAGCGGCTTGGGCACGATGGGCTTTGGCGTACCCGCGGCTGTTGGCGCACAAATGGCCCGCCCGGATGATATGGTCATCTGTGTCTCCGGTGACGGCTCGTTTATGATGAATGTGCAGGAGCTGGGCACCATAAAACGAAAACAGTTGCCGCTGAAAATCGTTTTGTTGGATAACCAACGCTTGGGTATGGTAAGGCAATGGCAGCAACTGTTTTTTGATGGGCGTTACAGCGAAACCAATCTTTCTGACAACCCCGATTTTATCACTCTGGCCAGTGCTTTTAATATTCCTGGCCAACGAATCACCCGCAAAGACCAAGTCGACGCCGCTCTGGATGCGCTGTTTAACAGCGAAGGCCCTTATCTGCTCCAGGTTTCCATCGACGAACTCGAAAACGTTTGGCCGTTAGTGCCGCCAGGCGCAGGTAATGAAACCATGCTGGAGAAAATCTCATGATGCACCACCAACTCTCTATCCAACATCAAATCTCTATCCAAGCCCGCTTCCGCCCTGAAATGTTAGAGCGTGTATTGCGGGTTGTGCGGCACCGCGGCTTTCAGGTTTGTGCTATGAATATGTCGCCAATGATTAATGCTGAGAATGTTAATATTGAATTGACCGTTGCCAGCCAGCGCCCTGTCGATTTACTGTCTTCACAGCTGAGCAAGCTTATGGATGTCGCCTGCGTCGAGATCCTACAACCTAATACATTACAGATACGCGCCTGATGCGCCACAAGGAAAGAAAAGAATGACGAAGAAAGCTGATTTTATCTGGTTTAACGGCGAAATGGTTCCGTGGGCAGAGGCTAAAGTTCACGTGATGTCTCACGCGTTACACTACGGCACGTCAGTCTTCGAAGGTGTCCGTTGCTACAATTCCCATAAAGGGCCAGTAGTTTTTCGTCACCGCGAACACATGCAGCGCTTGCATGACTCAGCCAAAATTTACCGCATGCCAGTTTCCCAGACTGTTGATGAGCTGATGGAAGCTTGCCGCGAAACGTTGCGCAAAAATAACCTGACCAGCGCTTATATCCGGCCATTAGTGTTTATTGGTGATGTCGGCATGGGGGTAAACCCGCCAGATGGCTATAAGACTGACGTGATTATTGCTGCTTTCCCATGGGGCGCTTATCTGGGCGCAGAAGCGCTGGAGCAAGGTATTGATGCGATGGTTTCTTCATGGAACCGTGTGGCACCAAACACCATTCCAACCGCAGCCAAAGCGGGCGGTAACTACCTGTCTTCCTTGCTGGTGGGCAGCGAAGCACGCCGCCACGGTTATCAGGAAGGGATTGCGCTGGACATTCACGGCTTCCTGTCTGAAGGTGCGGGCGAAAACTTATTTGAAGTGAAAGATGGCATTCTGTTTACTCCGCCATTTACCTCTTCTGCTCTGCCGGGTATTACCCGCGATGCCATTATTAAACTGGCGAAAGACATGGGGCTGGAAGTGCGTGAACAAGTATTGTCGCGCGAATCTCTTTACTTGGCGGATGAAGTATTTATGTCCGGCACTGCGGCAGAAATCACCCCGGTGCGCAGTGTAGATGGCATCCAGGTTGGTATTGGTAAACGCGGCCCGATCACGGCAAAAATTCAACAAGCATTCTTCGGCCTGTTCACTGGTGAAACTGAAGATAAACACGGTTGGCTGGATCCGATCAATCCATAATAAATAAAAACTGACAGACAGGATCAGCAGGTGGTTCGTTCGCCACCTGCAACAGGTTATATCTGCAACAACAAATTGATTTGCAATACAAAAAACTGGAGTGAAGAGACAATGCCTAAGTACCGTTCCCATACCACCACCCATGGCCGCAATATGGCCGGCGCCCGCGCACTGTGGCGCGCTACCGGTATGACCGATGATGACTTCGGCAAACCGATTATTGCAGTTGTTAACTCATTTACCCAGTTTGTACCGGGCCACGTTCATTTGCGCGACTTAGGCAAGCTGGTAGCGGAGCAAATTGAAGCGTCTGGCGGTGTGGCGAAAGAGTTCAACACTATTGCAGTGGATGATGGGATCGCGATGGGCCATGGCGGTATGCTGTATTCTCTGCCTTCACGTGAATTGATTGCTGACTCCGTAGAGTACATGGTTAACGCCCACTGCGCGGATGCCATGGTGTGTATCTCTAACTGCGACAAAATTACCCCAGGGATGCTGATGGCGTCTCTGCGGCTGAATATCCCGGTTATCTTTGTTTCTGGCGGCCCGATGGAAGCCGGTAAAACCAAATTATCCGACAAAATTATTAAGCTGGATCTGGTCGATGCCATGATTCAGGGCGCAAACCCGAATGTCAGCGATGCTGTCAGTGATCAAATTGAGCGCTCAGCTTGCCCGACTTGCGGCTCTTGTTCCGGGATGTTTACGGCTAACTCAATGAACTGTCTGAATGAGGCGCTGGGTCTGGCGCTGCCGGGTAACGGCTCATTGCTGGCAACTCATGCTGACCGTAAACAACTGTTCCTCGATGCCGGCAAGCACATTGTGGCGCTGACCAAACGTTATTATGAACAAGACGATGAGAGCGCCTTGCCGCGTAACATTGCTAACAAAGCGGCATTTGAAAACGCCATGACGCTGGATATTGCCATGGGCGGTTCCACCAATACCGTGCTGCATTTGCTGGCGGCAGCGCAGGAAGGCGAAATTGATTTCGATATCAGCGATATCGACCGTCTGTCCCGTAAGGTTCCGCATTTGTGCAAAGTGGCACCGAGCACCCAGAAATACCATATGGAAGATGTGCACCGTGCCGGTGGTGTGGTGGGGATTTTGGGTGAGTTGGACCGGGCTGGCTTGCTGAATCGCGAAGTGAAAAACGTGTTGGGTCTGGACTTGCCACAAACGCTGGAAGCCTATGACGTGATGCTGACCAAAGACGAAGGGGTCAAGCAGATGTACTCCGCAGGCCCGGCTGGCATCCGCACCACGAAAGCATTCTCACAGGATTGCCGCTTCCCATCACTGGATACTGACCGCCAAGAGGGCTGCATCCGCACCCGCGAGCATGCTTACAGCCAAGACGGCGGTTTAGCGGTGCTGTATGGAAATCTGTCGGAAAATGGCTCAATTGTTAAAACCGCTGGGGTAGATAAAGACAGCTTAACTTTCCGCGGCCCGGCCAAAGTCTATGAGAGTCAGGATGACGCGGTTGCCGCTATTCTGGGCGGAAAAGTAGTGGCGGGTGATGTGGTTGTTATCCGCTACGAAGGGCCGAAAGGTGGGCCGGGGATGCAGGAAATGTTGTATCCGACCACTTATCTGAAATCCATGGGATTAGGCAAAAGCTGTGCATTGCTGACTGATGGCCGTTTCTCCGGTGGCACCTCCGGTTTATCTATTGGTCATGCTTCGCCAGAGGCTGCCAGCGGTGGGTTGATTGCTTTGGTGCAAGATAGCGACATCATTGATATTGATATTCCAAACCGTGCTATGAAGCTGGATGTCAGTGATGCTGAGCTGGCTGCGCGCCGCGAAGCAGAATTGGCGCGCGGTGATGCTGCATGGACACCGAAAGCACGCGAACGTCAGGTTTCTTATGCGCTGCGCGCTTATGCTTTACTGGCGACCAGTGCCGACAAAGGTGCAGTGCGCGACAAAAGTAAGTTGGGAGGCTAATACCCATGGCGGTATCACAACCCTTATCTGCTGCCCCCGATGGGGCAGAATATCTGCGGGCGATATTGCGCGCGCCGGTGTATGAGGTGGCGCAAGTCACCCCGCTGCAAGTGATGGAAAAGATTTCTTCTCGCCTGGCTAATACCATTTTGGTGAAGCGCGAAGACCGACAGCCGGTACACAGCTTTAAACTGCGCGGTGCTTACGCGATGCTGGCCGGCCTGACAGCAGAACAAAAAGCCTGTGGTGTGATAACGGCTTCTGCCGGTAATCATGCGCAGGGCGTGGCGCTCTCGGCCAGCAAGCTGGGTGTCAAAGCATTGATCGTGATGCCAGTGGCAACTGCTGACATCAAAGTGGACGCGGTGCGCGGTTTTGGTGGTGAGGTGCTGCTGTTCGGTGCCAATTTCGACGAAGCCAAAGGTAAAGCTATTGAGCTATCCCAATTACAGGGCTATACCTTTGTCCCGCCATTCGACCACCCGGCGGTGATTGCCGGGCAGGGGACACTGGCGATGGAGTTGCTCCAGCAAGACGCCCATCTTGACCGGATCTTTGTTCCTGTTGGCGGCGGTGGGCTAGTGGCCGGTGTGGCAGTGCTTATTAAACAACTGATGCCGCAGATTAAAGTCATTGGTGTTGAAGCGGAAGATTCCGCCTGTTTACGGGCTGCGTTGAATGCCGGTAAGCCAGTGGATTTGGCGCGTGTTGGGTTATTTGCCGAGGGCGTGGCGGTTAAGCGCATTGGCGAAGAGCCTTTCCGCTTGTGCCAGGAATATCTCGACGAAGTGATCACCGTCGATAGCGACGCCATTTGTGCGGCAGTCAAAGACATATTTGAAGATGTACGCGCCATTGCCGAGCCGTCAGGCGCTTTGGCGCTGGCGGGCCTAAAAAAATATGTGCAGCAGCATAATATTCAAGGTGAGCGTCTGGCCCATGTGCTCTCCGGCGCTAACGTTAATTTCCACGGTCTGCGCTATGTCTCAGAACGCTGTGAGCTAGGTGAGCAACGCGAAGCTTTGCTGGCCGTGACTATTCCTGAGCAAAAAGGCAGTTTCCTGCGTTTCTGTGAGCTGTTGGGTGGCCGGTCGGTGACGGAATTTAACTATCGTTATGCTGATGCCGAAAACGCCTGCATTTTCGTCGGGGTGCGTTTGACCCGTGGTCATATCGAGCGGGAAGAGATTTTGTCCGAGTTACGGGCGAAAGATTATCAGGTAGTGGATTTGTCCGATGACGAAATGGCTAAATTGCACGTGCGTTATATGGTCGGGGGGCGTCCTTCCAAGCCATTGCGCGAGCGTTTGTATAGCTTTGAGTTCCCGGAATCCCCAGGCGCATTGTTGAAATTCCTGCATACCTTAGGGACGCATTGGAATATTTCTTTGTTCCATTATCGTAGTCACGGTACTGATTTTGGTCGGGTATTGGCAGGGTTTGAGTTGTCAGATTCTGAGCCACAATTTGAACAGCATCTGACGGCACTGGGCTATGATTGCCACGATGAAACCAATAATCCGGCGTTTAAATTCTTTTTAGCGGGTTAATTGGCGTACTGCGAACGACAATCTACTTACGAACTACCTACGACCTACAGTAATCTCCAAAATGCTTCAATCAACGGCTCATTGAGCCGTTTTTTGGGCACGCAAACCCCCAATTCAAACGGTTCTACCAGCGAAATATCATCCAACAGAGAAATACGGTTGCGCACTGGTTCTGGGCTATTGTCTACCACGACTGACGGGATCAGCGCGACGCCACAACCCAAGGCCACCATCGACACAATAGCCTCATGACCGGAAACTGTTGCGTAAATCAGGGGGTTAGTAATGCGCTGGCGGCGGAACCACAAATCAATGCGTTTTCGCGATGGGCCGTGCTCCGGCAGAATAAAGGGAACATTGGCCCAATCAGGCTGGTCGACAGAGATTAACTCTCGCACCGCACAAGGGAGTGCCGGGGCAATTAACACCAGCGGTATCTCGCCAATCTGAGTAAATGCCACGCTGGTGGGCAGCACTTCAGGACGGCCCGCAATGCCGAGATCGGCTTCATTCGATTGGACTTTATCTACTGCGTCGGCCGCATCACCGGTGGTGAGTTTGATTTCAACCAGTGGATGGCGCGCGCGAAAGCGGTCCAAAATCGGCGGTAAATGGCTATAAGCGGCGGTAACCGAGCAAAATAACCGCAGCTCGCCACTTAGCGATGGCCCGTGTTGGCCCAAGGCATGGAGCAATTGTTGATATTGCAGCAGGGTTTGTTGCGCAAAAGCTTTCAACTGAGTCCCGGCATCCGTCAGTTGTACGGTGCGATTATCACGTAAAAACAGCGGCTGACCGATGGTCTCTTCCAAGCGCTGAATCTGGCGCGAGAGGGTGGACGGACTGACATGCATTGCTTTGGCGGTACGGCCAAAATGGCGGCTTTCAGCCAAATGAAGAAATAATTTCAGGTCGCGTAAATCCATCACAGACAGCCTCTTGGGGGAGAAGAGCCATTGTATTGCATAAGGAATAAAGAGTATTGCAGAATCTGCAATATCACATTGTTAATATATCAATTTCAGCAATGTGTTTCCTGTCATATAGTGATTCCAAGATAATCCCCGGCACAGACAGGGGATGTGAAAAAAAACAGTATAAGTACACAAACACCACATTCGTTTGCAGTCACTAAAAAAATAGCTGCACCCACAAAACAGAACCCGAACGGAGTAATACCATGGCTAACTATTTCAACACATTGAACCTGCGTCAGCAGTTGGCGCAATTAGGTAAGTGTCGCTTTATGGCACGTGACGAATTCGCCGATGAAGCAAATTACCTGAAAGGCAAAAAAGTGGTGATTGTCGGCTGTGGCGCACAAGGTTTGAACCAAGGTTTGAACATGCGCGATTCAGGTTTGGATGTGGCTTATGCCCTGCGTAAAGAAGCTATTGCTGAAAAGCGCGCCTCATGGCGTAAAGCGACTGAAAACGGCTTCAAAGTCGGCACTTACGAAGAGTTGATCCCACAGGCAGATTTAGTGGTTAACTTGACGCCAGACAAACAACATTCCACCGTAGTTCAAGCCGTTCAGCCGTTGATGAAAGATGGCGCTGCGCTGGGATACTCCCACGGTTTCAACATTGTTGAAGTGGGCGAGCAAGTGCGTAAAGACATTACAGTAGTGATGGTAGCGCCGAAATGCCCAGGTACTGAAGTTCGTGAAGAATACAAACGTGGTTTTGGTGTGCCGACATTGATCGCGGTTCACCCAGAAAATGACCCTAAAGGCGAAGGCATGGCGATTGCCAAAGCTTGGGCAGCGGCTACTGGCGGCCATCGTGCTGGCGTGCTGGAATCCTCTTTTGTTGCAGAAGTTAAATCTGACCTGATGGGCGAGCAAACTATCCTGTGTGGTATGTTGCAGGCCGGTTCACTGTTGTGCTTCGACAAGCTGGTTTCTGAGGGCACTGATGCAGCTTATGCTGAAAAACTGATGCAGTTCGGCTGGGAAACTATCACCGAAGCGCTGAAACAAGGCGGGATTACGCTGATGATGGACCGCTTGTCCAACCCAGCTAAATTGCGTGCTTATGCGCTGTCTGAGCAATTGAAAGAGATTATGGCTCCATTATTCCAGAAGCATATGGACGACATTATTTCCGGTGCGTTCTCTAGCGGCATGATGGCAGACTGGGCAGAAGACGACGTTAAATTACTGAACTGGCGTGAAGAGACCGGCAAAACAGCCTTTGAGAATGCGCCACAGTTTGCAGGCAAAATCTCTGAGCAAGAATATTTCGACCACGGCGTATTGATGATTGCCATGGTGAAAGCCGGTGTTGAATTGGCATTCGAAACTATGGTTGATTCTGGCATTATCGAAGAATCTGCTTATTACGAATCTCTGCATGAATTACCGCTGATTGCGAACACCATTGCTCGTAAGCGCTTATATGAAATGAACGTGGTTATTTCTGATACCGCAGAATACGGTAACTATTTATTTGCTAATGCGGCTGTTCCGTTGCTGAAAGGCAAGTTTATGGATTCTCTGCAAGCCGGTGATTTGGGCAAAAGTGTTGCCGGGACTGCAGTAGATAATGCGCAACTGCGTGATGTAAATGAAGCTATTCGCAACCACCCAATTGAAGCGGTTGGTCATAAACTACGTGGCTATATGACCGATATGAAACGTATTGCTGTTGCAGGCTAATGCCCCTTGCTCTTGACGCCGCCGTGTTGTTAGCGGCGTTTAAATCGACTTAAAACAGGCCGCTGCCATTATTTAATGGCAGCGGCTTTTTTTTATCTCAAATTCTGTGTATTTCGCGACATAAAAATTTATTAAATTAATGCTATCACGGCCCGAAAAAAACCTTGTAAGGTGTTAATCGTGGTTAAGCACATCGCAGACAATATCAGTATTTAACGCTATCAATCACTCTATTCTTATCAAGAAAATAAAGCACCTCGCTAATTAGTGGGGTGTTTTTATTTATGGGTATTACACAGATGAATAATAAAACTAATGACATCTAAATAATATTAAGGAGGTGAATAGGACAAATAAATTTAGCCGTAAATATTCTCGTTAATTATGAAACTTAAATAAGGAAATAAGATATGGGAGAAGGACACAGTAATACAACCGGCCATGGTGCTCGTGGCCCCACCGGGGGCGTTAAAGGGGGGCCAACAGGATTTGGCACCGGAAATCCTAATCGGGGTAGTGGATGGGGAGTTTCACAGACTCCCTATGGCCCTCTTCACAATTACAATCCCAGCAAATTTGGGCATGGCAACCGACGCGGTGGTAATCGCAGTGGTCATGCAGGTCATCGTGGCAATACACCGAACCTGTCACAACGGCCAGAACTACAGGTTGCCATTGTTCCCGGCGTCGCGGTTCCCTTATCGCTGGTTGCCAGTGAATGGGGCTTAACGCTGTTTAAGCCAAAGATAGTTGCTGGTGCGCTCGACTTAGCACTGACCCGGCTGGGAATGTTTGTAATGGATGCGGCCCCTTATGTCGGGCGGTTCGCCGGGGTGGTTGGCATGTTGTTGGCACCCTCTGAAATCGCGAAAGATGATATGTCAGTGACCCGGCGTACCCTCGTCACCCTGCCAGCGGAGCGCATCACGAGTGTGCCATTTGCACAGTTACCCACTCAGCCCGCAGTAGTGGCTAATGCCCGCTTGCATGATGTGGTACAGGATGGCGTACAAAAAATCGCAGTGGTGAAGTCCAGCAAGGAACCGATGACGGTACCGGTGGTACAGGCCAAACCCACTGCCCGGCCGGGAGTATTCACCGTTCAGATACTTAATGGTATGCCCCCTATTCACATCCATGTTGAAAACAGTTCCCCACCCCCCGATACAGCACAACCAACGGGTGTCAGTGAAGTGAGAGATAGCCCTGTAACACCGGTATTTTCTCCACTGGGAAATAACAGCCATGACGCAATTGTCTACTTCCCCGCAGAAGCCAATACCGATCCAGTTTATATCTCAGTCACCACAGTATTGATGCCTGAACAGATTGAACGGGTGGAAGAAGAAAATCGCCAAAAACAGGCGAAATGGGCGGCCAGTTATCCGGTCGAAGCGGCGCAATACCAGCTAAGTCAGGCGGGTGACGCTTTAGTCAGAGAGCAGCACAACATTGAACCCTATCGGGCGGCATTGGAGGCGCTTAATGATACCTGGGAAGGACAGCTGTTAAGTGACCCAGACGAATATCCGCTTAGTTATGAGTTTGATGATTATGTCTATATGTGGGGTAACTATGGGTACCATTTTATGTTCGACATTGAGATCAAAAACCGCGAGGACCTGGATAATTTATTAAATCTTGGTGGTGAAGCTTTTGATCCTTTCCCTGATGGTCTGAGCCAAGAAGACCTTGAAAAGTACGGGGATTATGCCGGGTATATTATGCAGGAGTTGAAGATTGAGCAATACAATCTGTTGCGCGAACATCTGCTGGTTCATCAGGATAAAATTGATGCAGCTCAGTTGGCTTTAGATCCTTTTCAATATCAATTAGATATCGCTATAGATGCAGTCAATAACGCGGAGCAGCACTTAACTCAGGTCAGGGCACAGTTGGCTGAAGCTGAAAATGCCCGACTGGCGGCAGTAGCCGCAGAGCGGCAGCGGGTGGAAAATGCCCGTCTGGCGGCAGTAGCCGCAGAGCGGCGGCGGGTTGAAAATGCCCGACTGGCGGCAGTAGCCGCAGAGCGGCAGCGGGTGGAAAACGCCCGGCTGGCGGCAATAGCCGCAGAGCGGCAGCGGGTGGAAAATGCCCGACTGGTGGCTGAAGCCGCAGAGCGGCGGCGGGTTGAAAATGCCCGACTGGCGGCTGAAGCCGCAGAGCGGCAGCGGGTGGAAAATGCCCGACTGGCAGCAGAAGCCGCAGAGCGGCAGCGGGTGGAAAATGCCCGTCTGGCAGACGATCTCGCCAGACAGCAAGCAGTTATTCGTGATAATACCTTTTCCTTACCTGCTTATCCGATCGGGGGGATACATCCGCCCGGTTTGGCCGCCGCAGGAGTGGGGGCCACGGTGTTAAGCCCTCGGGTCGCTCGCGAATTTAGCGCCGCATTCCGGGTGGCATTGGCGAGATTAAGTACGATTGCGACCACTTCATTGGCAGGCCCGATGGCGGTGATCATCGGCGCTGGTTTCTACTCAAGCAACGAGGGAGAAGGATCAGATCGACCCCTGGGATGGGAAAAGCCAACACTGGTGGGCAGCTTCCCGGTGAGTGGAATGGGATTATCCCCTGCAACACCACTGCCGCAACAAGGTGAAATTGATCTTCCTATCAGAATGTTGATGGCGGATAAGGATGACTGGACGAGTGTCTATGCGGTCAAACCCGATGCTGTGCAGGTTGCCGCGAAGGTAAAAGTCGTCGCCGCGCAATTTGATCCATTGCACGGCGTTTATACTTTTACCACCGACAACCAGCCGCCACGTACTTTTACCTTCACACCGGCGCGGGCGCCCGGCATGGATATCGGCACGGCATTGCCACAACCGGCAGGTGCTCCGGACTTTCCGCAGCATACAGGAACGGATATCACTTTTCTGGCCACCAAGCCTGATATGGTATTTTTGGCGCTGGAAGAGGGAGATTTCCACGATTACATCATCTGGTTCCCGGCAGACTCGGGGCTGGAGCCGGTGTATGTTTATTTTAAGACACCCCGAGATGAGCCGGGGGTTGTTACAGGCCACGGGCAGCGGGTTTCAGGGGTTTGGCTGGCGGGGGCTGGCAAAGATTTGGGTGTGCCCATTCCCGCGCAAATTGCCGATAAATTACGTGGTAAACGGTTCAGTAATTTTGATAGATTTAGGGAAGCATTTTGGCAGGAGGTGGGGAATTATCCTGAATTGGCTGGGCAGTTTAATCCAAACAATATTTCATTGATGAAAAAAGGTTTCTCTCCGCATCCTATATCGTCAGAAAAGGTTGGTGGGAGAGATACATTTGAACTCCATCATGTGAATCGAGTTAAAGATGGTGGGGCCGTTTACGATGTGGATAATTTGCGAGTAGTCACGCCGAAACGCCACATTGAAATTCACTCAAAAAATGGGGGGGAATAATATGGAGTCCAAAGAAAAGTATGAGTGTTATACAGAATCTGAGTTTTTAGAGTTTATTAGAGATATCTGTGAGGTGAATACTGACAGTGAGTTTTTGCATGGTTCTTGGGTAAGGCACTTCACAACAATTATTGAACACCCTAATGGTTCTGATTTGATTTATTATCCAGAAGAGGGTGCAGACGATAGCCCTGAGGGTATTTTAGCCGAAATAAAAAAATGGCGAGCCGAGAATGGTAAGCCCGGATTTAAGGAGTAAGCTATATAGTTAAGTAATAATATAAGCCGCCGCTCTGACGGTTTATATTTATGTTATTAATTAATTTACCAAATTATTAACACGATCTTTACTGCATCATCTGGCCCCGACATGTTCGAGGAGCCCCATTCCCGCGCAAATTGCCGATAAATTACGTGGTAAACGGTTCAGTAATTTTGATAGATTTAGGGAAGCATTTTGGCAGGAGGTGGGGAATGATCCTGAATTGGCTGGGCAGTTTATCCCCAGAAATGTGACTCGAATGAAACATGGAAGATCCCCTAGAGCTAGATTTATTGATACTGTGGGAGGAAAACGCTCATTTGAAATACACCATGTAAAATATATCCGCGATAAAGGAGATGTTTATAATATAGATAATTTACATGTAATAACACCCAAAAGACATATAGAGATTCACTCAAAGAAAGGAGAATGAAATGGAGTTAAAATATAAGCTAGAAGAGTATAGGGAGTCTGAATTCATTGAGTTAATCTCAAAGATTATTTTAGATAAAGGCTTAGAGGATGAACTAGATTCTCTTTTAGAGAACTTTATAAACGTTAGTGAACACCCTAATGGTTCTGATTTGATTTATTACCCAGAAGAGGGTGCAGACGATAGCCCTGAGGGTATTTTAGCCGAAATAAAAAAATGGCGAGCCGAGAACGGTAAGCCCGGATTTAAGGAGTAAGCTATATAGTTAAGTAATAATATAAGCCGCCGCTCTGACGGTTTATATTTACTACATCATAAAAAGTATATATCTAACGGTGGAGGAATATATAATGTTGATAACATTAGTGCTACCACAGCTAAAGATATATAAATAATCACAAGGAGATATAATGAACATTAAAAATAATATTTCTGACTATACTGAACTTGAGTTCTTAAATTTTGTGAAAGATATTTACTATGATACATATTCATCTGAGGATGAACATGTTAAGGCCGTCTTACAATTTGAAACCTTGACAGAGCACCCAGATGGCTCTGATTTGATTTATTATCCTAATGATAATCGAGAGGACAACCCTGAAGGTATTGTAGCTGAGGTAAAAAAATGGCGAGCCGAGAATGGTAAGCCCGGATTTAAAGAGTGAATTATATAGTTAAGCAATAATATAAACCGCCGTTCTGGCAGTATATATCATCTTAGTTTATTGTTATATTAATAATTAATCCGTCATATGGCGGTTAACTGCTCGAAGTTCAGAAGAGGGTGTATTGACTTTCGTATCTGAATGCAGAGATGTAAAAATTATTAAATTAATGCTATCTCGGCCCGAAAAAACTCTTGTAAGGTGTTAGTAGTGGTTAATTATTTTACAGAAACATCTATTTCTTTTTAATCTTATTAATATAAAAAATTTTTCTTGTAAATAAATAGGCCTTGCTAATTAGTGAGGTCTTTTTTTTATGATTGATATTAATGAAGTAAATAAAAAGATATTAAAATATAAAAAGGAGATAACTAATGAGTGATATTCAAACTGTCTTGACCCGTTGGGGCGTATGGGCGAGAGAACATTCTCAGCTGGATTATCCCCATATCGCTAGCGGATTTAAGGGGGTGGAAACCAGAAACAAAATGGCTGAATCCTGCTGCGATAATGACGGATTAGCCATTGATAAAACAATCGGGAATTTACAACGAGCCTCGCGAGAAAAAGAATTAGAGCTTATCCTACGTCATTATGTTTATGGGCAATCGAAAGCTTCTATTGCTCGATTGAAGAAATGTAATGAACGGGAAATTAGACGTCAATTACAAATTGCTGAAAGTTTTATTGAAGGGTGTATAACACAATCTGATATTTCACTGGAAATGCAGGTGTAATGATTTATATATTTTGTAAATGTAATAACGTTTAATGGGGCAGGGCGAGGCTAAAGCTTATTGGGCAACCTTTTAGTTGTATCTAACCTCAGAGAAACAAGTTGCTATTAATAATAGGGTCAGATTTTAACCCTTAGAACTCTCAGAATTAATAGCTATTGGAGTAACTCCCGGTTAATGCAATTGCAGCTTATTTTAACTTCTTCGTAATCACCGTGGACATTGCCAAAATATGGGTAGGTAATGACTGCTTCTGCATAATTGTCTTGATCGAAAAACGAATAAGAGACCAAATGATTGCTGGTACCCCAGCGTAATAGAAGTCTTCCATTAGGTACTGACCGGAAGGTTTTAAGTTGGCCAAGAGGGGGTAAAATTGAGTTATTTATTGGCCTATCTTATGTTCAAGAAGATCTATTTTTATAACTTTAGTTAATGTATTTCCCCGAAATTAAATAAATGGCAAGGCTACAGAGCTGTAAATCGACTCTGTTTTTGGCTAACCCAGCAAACTGACATTCCCATCAGCGTACTTTATTTTAGATTGCTGCTAAAAGTCTTATTGTTACCTAATTCATCGACTAAGACAAAATCAACGGTTTTGCTGCCCACCAAGGGTGAACGATTGAGTGGAAAATTCAATTTAGAGAAGGGGGCTACCATATCCGGCAAGCTTTCAGCGCTACCTAATGTGAGGGCGGAGAGTGAGGCATAATAAGGTGTCGGGTTATCAACTCTTACCAAGGCGGTATCGCCGTTACGTTCTAAAGTAAAAGTTAATGCTTTGCTGACACTATCCGCTGGGGCGGGCAAGTTTTTAGGGCGATAAAACACTTTATACTGCATGCGCAAAGCCAGTGTAACGGAAGACTCATCATCGGCTTTAGGTGTTGCTTTTGGGGGGATTTCGTAAACGTTGAGCCAAAATGCAGACTCTCTATCCAGCGGTAATTTACTGGCACCCGATAAAATCAAACGTAAGCTGCGTTGGGCTTGTGGTTGTAAGCGAAACAATGGCGGTAACACTAGCACTGGCGAAATCGCTTTCTCCGGTGTTGCCATCAAATCACCATCATCCACCCACACCTGCACCGCCACCGGGTAGCTATTACTATTGACCAATTGCAGTGATTCTTCCGTGTTGCCCTCACTGAAGATAATACGTGTTCTTTCGGCCACGACACTTGCCATGGCCGGCACACTAGAGGCCATTATCAGTAATAATAACAGCCCATTGATTCTGCGTTTAAAACACAGATTATTGAACACGGATAACCACTTGCGCATGTGCATTCACCGCTCCTGCCGTCACAGTTTGCCCGCTGATTTTACTTAACTCAGCCCGAAAATTCTCAGTGTAGCTGTTGCCGCCACTCACTGTGCCGGTTACTTCTTGCGCGCCTTGGAGGATACCATACCAACCACCGTTATTACCGGTTTGAGTCACATTCTTTGATAGCAGATAAATCGGGGTGTTGTTGCGGTAGATACGGATCCCAACGCCATTGGCCATTCCGGCTGCGCCATAATTATCCGAAACCAAGTGACTAATACCACCGCTGCCATTTATTAACCCTAATGTTTGGGCTTTGGCGGCATTCGCCGCAGGTACCAGAAAGCCCATAGCCACCGCACCGGCATTGACGCCGGAGGTAATGCCGGTCTGGCACTGGAAATCCACATTAAATTCAGCCGAACTGCTCGCGCCATTATTCAATTCTGCCACAGAAATTCGGGGCAATATCACCGTCGGGGTAAAATTGGTCACCGCACAAATGGTGGTGCGGCGGAAAGTGACATAATTGTACAACCCGATAGAGGCAGGCCAAGTGCCATACCAACCAGGCCAGTTTGTTACTGAGTCAGTCCCCTCAACAGGGCCACTAATGCCAGGCCCTTTAAAGGCAATATAGGCATTCGGTTGAGTATAGGCGTAAGCATAAGAGGCCACATTATAAGCACCTGCACGGATATAATTAATGCGAAATAGTTCGGTATACAAATTACTGAAATTTTTTGCTTTGACCAGAATACGGCCGGTACTGTCGGTATCCAGCCCGGTTAGACGACGTCCTTTCCATAAGCGAGAGTAATACTCGCCAGTGGATAGATTTGTAAGGCGGATGACGACATTGGCGACAACAGTGGCAAAACCGGAGGGAACATTGCCGGCAATGAGACCATCTTCATTTTTGCCGCCATAGTCATTATCCCCGTTAGTGGCATACATCTCGAAGAGCTGATCAACATCAGCAGCAGCACAGCGGAACAGGACGCGCTCCGGGTCATAACCGGTATTCAAGGCGAAAGTGGTGAAGTCGGAGGTGGCCGCTGCCAACAATGTGCCATCGGGTTGAAAGTTTGCATTGGTACTGAGATCAATAAGGCCCGGTAAACCGAGTGACCCGTTATTATAATCAAGTGAACCTGCCCACGCACTGGCGGTGCCATCACCGGCAGCCAACTGGCTTTGTGCTGTGATTTTGGTACAAGCTGACCATGCAGAAGTGCTAAATAGCCCGATCAGCAGCATCGTTCCCGCCACAATATACGGGCGATGGAAATGAGTAGGCATTGTTGGCCGTGAGACTTCGCAAGATATTAACTGCTCTGTTGGTCTTAACATTATTTTTCTCATAATGGTTAACGGCGGCAACTGCCTGTTATATGGATAATATCTTGCTCAGTATCTTGGCTAGCAAAATTATAAGGTAGTTCACATTGTTCAGTGCTGTTTTCACCCCAGCGAACATAAAGTGAACCTTTGTTATCTTTCACTCGCACATAGATCTGATTCCCCTGGCCCACCATACCAACCAGTTCATCTTTGCTGTTAAAGACATCAGCGCCCAGAGGTAACCCTTCACCATCCGCTGTTTGGGTCTGAATTAATACCGCATAGCCAGTCAAAGTTTCGAATTTCACTTTCACAGCCGCCCCGGCATAAGGAACAACCCGCCCCTGATTCTCTTTCAGTTCAGTATTGCGATTAATGCCTTTGGTATCCAAACCGACCGTATTGTAATTATAAGGCGTTAATGACGGCACCAGAGCAAAACCATTATTATCAATTCTCGCCCCTTGTGCATTTCGCACTGTCGCACCTTGAGCACCATCGGCTTCAATTAGACCAAAGGTATCGCCTAAATAAGGCCCGAGTGTTATACCTTTACTGTGTATTACTGCCGCGCCGCGAGCGCCAGCACCATATTGAGTATAATTATTGCCACGAGAATAACTGCCATTGACGGTGGCGTTAGGGAATTGCTTTTGCACATTGGCTCCCCAGTTATTTGAACTGCCACTGGTATTACTGTCGTCATAACCGGCATTGACTGAATAATTAAAAGTTTTACGTTCTCCGGCGGTACCTGATAATGACGTCTGATAGTTATTACCACTTTTCGGATTGCGGTTGGCCGACAGGGATAAATATTGATTCCCCCCGCCAATATTCAGTGGAATAGACACTGTTAACGAGGCGATATTTTCGGTATTACCGTAGCGTGTTGTTGTCGCCGTCTGATCAGTATCATCGACATCCCAACCAAACTGGGTGGAAGTATAAATTGTGCGCTGACGGCTAATGGCCACATTGTAGCTGATATTGTTATAGCTATTTGAATAGTTTAGCTGTAACTGGGTATCTCTCTGGGTATCGTTATAATAATCACTGGTTGAAGCTGAGGCTGCTAATTGACCATATCCACCTAAAGTTTGGTTTATTGTGGTGGTAAATTGGCTGCGCTGCTTATAGGTCGATGAATCCCAAGTCCCGCCATTTTTTTGTACCGAACGCACGCCAAATACATCATTTAAATCACGATACCCTTTGGTTGAATAGCGATATCCCGCCAATGAGAATGTGGTGCCAGTTTCATTAAATGTCTGGCTATAAGTTGCCTGCATCCGCCAGCCATTCTGGGTTTGATCATCTTCAACTTTGGCGTGGGAATAGGTGGTATTAAGACCAAATGCGCCAATTGGTGTCCCTAATACCCCCCCCGCAAGTAATGCGGCATAATCTTGTGCTAAACGAAGCCCACTGTTGGCTGTTAATTGATTCGTCAGCCCACGCTCATAGGTAAAATCAGTGAAATAGCTATCAATATTAGTGAAATCACGTGATTCCCCAATGACCGCATTATAACGGCTCACGCCAGGGCGCATTGAATCCGGTACTGCACTGAAAGGTACAGTAAATGTCGAGCGGCTGCCATTAGCTTCTACCACTTCAACATTAAGGTCACCCTGACTGGTGGTACTGTACAAATCGTTAATAACAAATGGGCCGGGAGCGACGTTGGTTTCATATATTTCACGGCCATTCTGGCGAATAATCACCCGGGCATTACTGGTGGCAACACCACGAACTTCAGGAGCGAAGCCGCGCATTGATTGTGGCCACATGCGTTGGTCGGTTGCCATTTTTGCGCCACGAAATGACATGGTGCCGAATAAGGTGCTGTCGGTGAAAGTTTCACCCAGTGTCAATTGGCTATCTAATTGCTCGATAGGGCGCTGCACATAAGTGCGGATATTATTCCACTGGGTATCACTGTTATTGTTATTACTGGCATAGCGCACATTTGATTGCTGACGTAATTGCCACAATCCGAGATTGAGGCCACTTTTTAAGCCAACAAAACCGTAATCAGAAGTGCTATTTTGCTGGGATTGGGTCTCGCTACGATAAAAGTTAGCGCTGTAGTTAACGAATGCGAGTTTTTCGCCTTCTTCCCATTCAGTGCGCTCAATATAACCCCGAGGCCGTTTTTGTAATAATGATTGTGGGATAGAAAGCTCTAAGCGCAGTTTGGCCTGATCAAAATGAAAAGACGCTCCTTTTACTCGCTCTGATAAAGGCAGACATTGCCCTGTAGCCACAGAATCTGAAGGTGTTGCTTCTGCTTCTGATTCTACCTCAGCGGCATTAGGTTCTTTAGGCGTGGTGTTATTTTTATTGGATAGTTCAACGCCGGCAGCGGTTAAGAACTCATCATCCAGGCACGGGTAAGCCTCCGATGAATCAGCATTCTTAATAAACTTAATCGTCGTGCGCTTGAAGAGTTTGTTATTAACCAAGACATCTACAGCATCGTAGTTTCCGGGCGTAACAGAATTCTCTTTATTCAACTGATTCAGGCCCGACGCAAATTTTGTGCCTAAAAAGAGAGATTCATCAAATTCGAGATTTTGTGGGTCTTCCTGAGCCAAAACAGTATCGACATGTAAAATTAAAGTTATGCACAACGTTAATAATTTCTTGCGGCCAGAAAACTTCTTTTTTAGAACGACTTGTTTTGGTTCGACTTGTGCAAGCCCCATAAATATTCCTTCGCCGGAAAGTTACTACTGAATTTTATAACTACTGAATTTTATGACTATTGAATTTTGTAACTACCGGCATCTTGCCCGCCAAAATCATTCACTAACAGGAAATTAACCATAGCATTTGAAGGGGCAGATGAAGTTGGAATAATCCACTGAGCCTGAGACATTGGAGCAATCATCTCTGATTTCATTTTGAGTTTTTTACCACCGCCAACGACTTCACCACTGGCAATGGTGGCATAGAACCCGGTTGGATTTTTGCCTGTCACAACAACATTTTTACCTTGTTGGCGTACAGTAAAAGTCAGTGTGCTAGCAACTTGGTCAACACGGCCAGCAATATTTTCGGGCCGATAAAACACTTTAATGCGGTTACGCATCAACACTAACATTTTATTATTCTTTTCTGCTTTATTAACGGGGGGAACCTGTAAAAAATTAAGATAGAACACAGATTCTCTGTCCGTTGGCAAACCACTTCCGGTATATTTCAGCCGTAATGTTTGGCCTGCATTTGCTTCAATACGAAAGAACGGCGGGGTGACAATAAACGGAGCTTTACCCGTTTCTGGTGTTGATTGAGCATCACCACTGTCTAACCAGACCTGGACAGCATTAGGAAAATTATCTTTATTGGTTAATTGGACACTGTGCTCTTTTTCACCTGCCGAATATATAATACGGCTGCCGCTCATGACTACGCTGGCGTTAGCAAAAGATATACCCATAAGAATTAATAAAGGGATAAGCAGATAGCGGTAGCTATTTATATTAAACATGATGGGAATATCCTCTGAAAGGAACGGCCAAATAGTATTATACCCTGGGTACTCGAAGTTGCGGGGGGTTAGCTACACGTGCTACCCGCAACTCCAATTACAGAGAGTATAACTTATACTACAATAATGATATTACAGGTAAGAAACTGCGTATTGTACAGAGGCGATCACAGAACCAGGGCCAGCTTGACCGGTAGCATAATATTGAACAGCGAAATCATGTTCTGCTGATGTTGCGTTGGCTTTTAACACCATACCCTCTTGTGGTACACCACTATTCAGATCAATAGCTGTTGTTGTGACGGCATCTTTCAGTAATTGAAGCTCAACATTTGATGCTGTGCCGGTATTTTGTAAGTTACCATTAGTTGTAACTTGGTTGCCAACAAAAACTGTTTTTATATCAATATCATCAGTGCTTTCTGCACAGCCTGATACACCCAGAGTAAAGGTTGTCTTACCGGCGGTTTTACCCTGAGTATCTAAATCGCCGCTTGATACTGTTGGCAATAATACAGTTGGGTTTGCGTCCAGGCCGTTGACGGTAACAGCACAAGTTTGTGAAGTAACTTCACCTTGGAAAGTAATTGTATTATTGCTAGCTGCCATTGAAGCAGTTGTAGATGCTGCGAATAAAGCCATAGCCAAAGTAATCTTATTCATTTGAAACTCCAATGCGATAATTTAAATGGGTCAAATTTTCATTGCATCTAAATGCGAGTGAGAACTTAACTTAATAAAGGTGAAGTGGTTAATGACTATATGGCGAATGACATTCGATTATATTCGTCAGCTTTCCACAAGGTTTTCATTTAAAGTGACTCAGTGGTTTTATTCCCTCTGCATCCCTTACTTGATGACGACTATAATATAGAGTGTGACGATGATCGCACATAGGACAAACAAACCAACGTTTGTAGGAATTTTCCCAGTGAAATACATTTTTTATTAAACTAGATGTAACCTTTTGTTTTTAAGTGAATTAAATCTTATTTAAAAAGTCACTAATGAGATCTTTCTTGTTGTTTTATTGATAAATTACATTAACGATGATTTTTTTTAACATTTAAATGCAGTTTATTCGTATGATTTAATATATGTTTTGTAAAGTTAAGTGTGTGTTTTGTATAGATGTAACTGGTGAGGCGTGGAGGATTAATAATATCCATGTGACTTTCTGAAAATAATTATTTTTCAATGTACATTGTTCTGGAGGTAAATAGGAGTGTTAGCGATGTGTTATTTGCGCCGCCAGCAAGGTGGCGCATGACTAATTTAATTACGATATAAAACTTTAATAATATGATAACCGAACTGGGTTTTGACTGGGCCATAGGGTTGCAGTAGTTCGCAGCTGAATACAGCTTTATCGAATGCCGGAACCATATCCCCTTTATTGAACTCACCCAGATCGCCGCCGTTACGTTTTGACGGGCAGTTAGAGAATTTTTTCGCTAACTCTTGGAAATTTGCACCGTTATTCAACTGTGCCAGAATATCGTTTGCCTGCTTTTCATCATCAACCAGAATGTGCAGTGCAGAAGCTTTGTTTGCCATAGTAACAATCACCACCAATTTATTGGGTAGGGTTATCTGAACGAAGATTATCTTCAAGGGAGCCTTGAAGCGCGCCAGTGTAACGTATTTTGGTCGTGATGGGGCCACCGTGCTCTACGTTTTACAAATCATGCGTTTTACACATCACGTGTTTCATAGGCCTTGAGTTTCATAGAGCAAAAAATAGTAGGTGGTTTTTTTTCATCGGCCGCTTTCTGCTACAATCCTGTTCCCCCGTTTACCTACAGAGTTGCCGAGTGCTATGCGATTAAATCCCAGCCAACAACAAGCCGTCGAATTTGTCACTGGGCCTTGCCTGGTGTTGGCCGGTGCGGGTTCGGGCAAAACCCGAGTCATTACCAATAAGATTGCGCATCTGATCCGCCAATGTGGCTATCAGCCAAAGCATATTGCTGCGGTAACATTTACCAATAAAGCCGCGCGCGAGATGAAAGAGCGTGTGGCTCAGACTTTAGGGCGCAAAGAAGCGCGGGGTTTGATGATTGCGACATTCCATACTTTGGGGTTGGAAATCATCAAAAAAGAGTACAAAGCACTGGGAATGAAATCCAATTTCTCTTTGTTTGATGCGCAAGATCAATTGGGTTTATTGAAAGATTTGACCCAAAAATGGTTGGAAGACGATAAAACGTTGCTGCAACAGCTGATATCCCAGATCTCAAATTGGAAAAATGATCTTCTCGATCCTGCTGCCGCCGCAGCCTTGGCGCGATCCGAGCGCGATAAGTTATTCGTCCATTGTTATGGCTTATATGATGCTCATTTAAAAGCCTGCAATGTATTGGATTTTGACGACCTTATCTCGCTGCCAACGCTGTTGCTGCAAAACAATCTGGAAGTGCGCGAACGTTGGCAAAATCGGCTGCGTTACCTACTAGTAGATGAATACCAAGATACCAATACCAGCCAGTACCAAATGGTTAAATTGCTGGTGGGCAGTCGGGCGCGCTTTACCGTGGTGGGTGATGATGACCAATCCATCTATTCATGGCGCGGTGCACGGCCACAGAACTTAGTTTTGCTGAATGAAGATTTCCCCCAGTTGCAGGTGATCAAGCTGGAGCAGAACTACCGCTCTTCGGGCCGAATTCTGAAAGCGGCGAATATTTTGATTGCCAATAACCCGCATGTTTTTGAAAAAAAACTCTTTTCTAAATTGGACTATGGCGATGAGCTAACAGTCATTACCGCCAATAATGAAGATCATGAAGCTGAAAGAGTGGTCGGTGAACTTATTGCCCACCATTTTGTGAAAAAAACGCAATACAGCGACTATGCCATTTTGTATCGCGGCAACCATCAATCACGGTTGTTTGAAAAGCTGCTGATGCAAAACCGCATTCCTTACCGTATCTCCGGCGGCGATTCATTTTTCTCGCGCCCAGAAATCAAAGATTTACTGGCTTACTTGCGGGTATTGACCAATCAGGATGATGACAGCGCATTCTTACGCATCGTGAATACCCCAAAGCGTGAGATAGGTTCAGCGACGGTTCAAAAACTGGGTGAATGGGCCAATGTGCGTAATAAAAGCCTGTTTCGTGCCAGTTTTGATTTAGGGCTAGGTGAGCATTTGAAAGGTCGGGGGCTGGAATCATTACAGCGCTTTACGCATTGGATGGACGGCATTATTCGGTTAGTGGAACACGAGCCAGTGGCGGCAGTGCGGGATTTGATCCACGGCATTGATTATGAGAGTTGGCTGTTCGAAACTTCCCCTAGCCCGAAAGCCGCTGAGATGCGGATGAAAAACGTCAATTTATTATTCAGTTGGATGACCGAAATGCTGGAAGGGTCAGAATTGAATGAACCAATGACCCTGACTCAGGTTGTCACGCGCTTTACCCTGCGCGATATGATGGAGCGCGGGGAAAGTGATGAGGAGCTGGATCAAGTGCAATTGATGACCTTGCATGCTTCAAAAGGGCTGGAATTTCCGTATGTATTCTTGGTCGGCATGGAAGAGGGTTTACTGCCACACCAAAGCAGTATTGACGAAGATAATGTCGATGAAGAGCGGCGACTGGCCTATGTGGGAATCACCCGTGCTCAGCGCGAACTGTTTTTCACTTTGTGCAAAGAACGGCGGCAGTATGGCGAGCTGATTCGGCCAGAACCAAGCCGCTTTTTGATGGAATTGCCGCAGGATGATTTGAAATGGGAAAATGAGCGCAAAGTCGTGAGCCCGGAAGAGCGGATGCAAAAAGGCCAGAGTCACCTGGCCAATATTCGTGCGCAACTTGCGAATGCTAAAAAGCCACAGTAAAGCTGATGCGGCGCTGCTCAGTGACAAAGAATTTAGTCCAATTCTTCTAATAATAGCGGCCACTGAACATAGCTCTGCCAATGACTTTCTTGTTCTAATGCTTCTGCACGGTAAGGATGCTGTTGCAGCCAGCCCTGAGGTAACAGTACATAAAGCCCCTCACTATTGGCCCGTAGCCTAACCGCCGGTAGTGTGTCATCCCGGCGACGGCTGGAGAATATAATCGCCAGACGCAATAAACAACACAAATGCTGAGCCATGTCTACTGGCAATGCATTTTGTTGATTTAACAGCAAAAGATCGATCGTATTACTCTGATTTTGCAGCAAAGCCGCAAGTAGCAGTTTTTGAGCGGGAGTAAAACCAGGGAGATCCAGATTGCGTATCAGGTAAGCAGCATGTTGCGGAGCACGTTTAAAATCGATGCTTAGGCCAATTTCGTGCATCAAACAGGCATTTTGCAATAACTCGCGACATCGGCCATCAAGATGCCACTCTTTTTCCACCTGAAGTAAAAAGTTATCGGCCAATTTACTGACGCGTTTGGCTTGTTCAGTATCCAGTAAATAGCGGCGCTGTATATTTCTCACTGTTCGGCTGCGAACATCTTGTTCTACCGGCAAATGAAGCATGCCATAGACCAGCCCTTCACGTAGTGCGCCGCCCGCTAGCGTCATGCTTTCAATCGCCAACTCTTGGAATATTGCAATTAAGATAGACAGGCCACTGGGGAAAACCAGAGCGCGTTCCAGTGTTAAACCGGGGATTTCCAGTTCTTCCAGTTTGCCACATTGAATTGCTCTTTGTTTGAGCTGCTGCAATTTGGCTAAGGTGATCAGCTCGTCCATACCTTGAGCGACCATGATTTCTTGCAGGGCCTGAACCGTGCCAGAGGCACCGACACAGATTTGCCAGCCATGGTCACGAAAGCGCTGCGCGACAGGTTTTAGCATCTCACGAGCAGCTAATTCTGCACGATCAAAATTGTCTTTTGCCAGATTGCGGTCACTGAAGTAGCGCTCCAACCAGGTTACGCAACCCATTGATAAACTGACCAGAATATTTGCCTGAGCACCATTGCCGGTCACCAGCTCTGTGCTGCCACCGCCAATATCGACGACTAAACGCTGCTCTGGCCCACCGGTAGTATGGGCAACGCCCTGATAAATCAGACGCGCTTCTTCTTCACCACTGATCACTTGAATCGGACAACCGAGGATTTCAGCCGCCGTTTGCAGGAATTCTTCAGCATTTGAGGCCAGACGCAGGGTTGCTGTTGCGACCACACGAATCTGACTCAAAGGAATGTCCTGCAAGCGCTCTGAGAAAAGCTTCAAACATTGCCAGCCACGTTCCATCGCTTCTTGCGATAGGTGGTTTTGGCTATCCAGACCCGCCGCCAGACGGACTTTCCGCTTGATTCGGGCTAACGTCTGGATACTGCCAGCCACCTCACGTACCACCAACATATGAAAACTGTTGGAGCCAAGATCGATGGCAGCATAAAGTGAGGTGGAACTTAGCATCATTTATCAGCTCGGTCGCTTACGGTTATTCCGTGGTGCACCACTGCGACGTGGAGCAGAATTACGGCGTGGGCCATTCCCGGTGCGGGTACGGGCCAGACGTTTTGGTGCTGGTAAATCAGTTAATAGCGCATCGCTATTATATTTACTTACCGGAATGCTATGGCCAGTGTAGGTCTCAATAGCGGGTAAGTTTAACGCGTACTCTTCACATGCCAGGCTGATGGAATGACCACTTTCGCCAGCACGGCCAGTTCGGCCAATGCGGTGAACATAATCTTCACAGTCATCGGGTAAGTCATAGTTGAAGACATGGGTTACCAGTGGAATGTGTAGGCCACGGGCGGCAACATCAGTCGCAACCAAAATATCCAAATCACCTTTAGTGAAATCTTCCAGAATTCGCAGGCGTTTTTTCTGTGCCACATCACCGGTCAACAAACCGACACGATGACCATCAGCGGCTAAATGGCCCCAGATTTCTTCGCAACGATGTTTGGTATTGGCGAAAATAATGCAGCGATCTGGCCACTCTTCTTCAATTAACGTCTGAAGCAGACGCATTTTTTCTTCATTTGAAGGGTAGAATAGCTCTTCCTGAATGCGGTGGCCGGTTTTTTGCAACGGTTCCACTTCAACATATTCAGCGTTATTCATTTGCTCAAAGGCCAGTTCACGTACCCGGTACGATAGTGTGGCAGAGAACAGCATGTTTAAGCGCTTATCAACGGAAGGCATACGGCGGAACAGCCAGCGGATATCTTTAATAAAGCCTAAATCGTACATCCGATCAGCTTCATCCAAGACCACAACCTGAATCGCACCGAGGTTAATATAATTTTGTTTTGCGTAATCGATTAAACGACCAGTAGTACCGATCAGAATATCAACACCACTTTCCAGCACCTTAAGCTGTTTATCATAGCCATCGCCGCCATAAGCCAAGCCTAATTTCAGCCCGGTTATCTGGGAAAGTGATTCTGCATCAGAGTGAATTTGCACGGCTAACTCGCGCGTTGGTGCCATAATTAAAGCGCGCGGCTGATTAGTCTGGCGACCCTCTTCTGCGGGGTGAGAAAGCAAATAATGGAAAGTAGACGCTAAGAATGCCAGCGTCTTGCCGGTTCCTGTTTGCGCCTGACCCGCTACATCACGCCCCGAAAGGGTGAGTGGCAATGCTAACGCCTGTATCGGCGTGCAATACTGAAACCCTTTGTTTTCAAGGGCTTCAATAACTAGCGGGTGCAGGGCGAAGTCGGAAAACTTCTGTTCGGTCAAGTGTGTTTTGCTCATAGTGTGGTAGAATATCAGCTAACTATTGCTTTACGAAAGCGTATCCGGTGAAATAAAGTCATCCTACTGTTGGTTAATGCTACACCAACGAGGTAGACACAATCCTTTGGAGTAGAACATGAGCGATAAAATTATTCACCTGAGTGACGAAAGCTTCGGCACTAAAGTGCTGGAAGCCGATGGCCTGGTTCTGGTTGATTTCTGGGCTGAATGGTGTGGTCCGTGCAAGATGATTGCTCCGATTTTGGATGAAATTGCTGAAGAGTATGAAGGTAGGCTTACCATCACTAAATTGAATATTGATGATAACCAAGCCACTGCACCGAAATACGGTATCCGTGGTATCCCTACGCTGTTGTTATTCCGTGACGGTGAAGTAGTGGCAACCAAGGTAGGTGCTTTGTCTAAGGGTCAGCTTAAAGAATTCTTGGATGCTAATCTGTAAGCGGCGTTAGCCGTTAATACCGAAAGTCATTGGCGTTGCAGTAAGGCAGCAAACGAGCGACAGATTGGTTATAAACCATTTTGAACCGCGTGAGCGTTAGCCTCTAATGAAGCTCATAATCCCGATAAGCTGACTCAGGTCACTGATTCGGGTAAGTCAGAGTCGCACACCGCTGCAGCTTCAAGGCCGTAGGGTATGTTTAGCGGCAGTTGTGATTTCTCACACTGACCGCTAGACGCCCGCAAAGAAGCGTGTTAAGTTTACCCTACTGCATATAGAACATTCCTGTGTATTGAGTCCGGGTTTGTAGCATCTAGCTTATTCTTTAGTATCTAATAAACAGTCTGTAGCATCTAACTAAATAGTTTGAATCTAAAGTTTTACTCTATGTCGAAATAATTTGTGTTGAGAATATGTATGAACTCAATCGCTTTTTGACAGTCTAGTGTTTTACAAAATCAGTCTAAGGCACCTTCAATCTTTACACCGTTGAGTCGCGCAAGCTTGCGTAAGTCATTACTTGCGTAGTTTGGCCAAGGCCGGTGATTGAATGTCCCGTTAAACAGGCACGGATGACGCTGCCATACCATTCACGACCATAGTTCGAGACATACCCCGAGTTTAAGAACCCACCATTATGAATCTTACCGAATTAAAGAACACGCCGGTTTCTGATCTGATAACACTTGGCGAAAATATGGGGCTGGAAAACCTGGCCCGGATGCGTAAACAAGATATTATTTTCTCTATCCTTAAGCAGCACGCGAAAAGTGGAGAAGATATCTTCGGTGACGGTGTATTGGAGATATTGCAGGATGGATTTGGTTTCCTCCGTTCAGCAGACAGCTCCTACCTCGCCGGCCCCGACGACATCTATGTATCCCCAAGCCAAATTCGCCGTTTCAACCTTCGCACTGGTGATACCGTTGCCGGTAAGATTCGTCCACCGAAAGAAGGTGAGCGTTATTTTGCATTGTTGAAAGTTAACGAAGTTAACTACGACAAACCGGAAAATGCCCGTAACAAAATCCTGTTCGAAAACTTAACCCCATTACATGCCAATTCTCGTCTACGGATGGAACGTGGTAATGGTTCGACAGAAGATTTAACTGCCCGTGTACTTGATTTGGCTTCGCCGATCGGTCGTGGCCAGCGTGGGCTGATTGTTGCTCCGCCAAAAGCGGGTAAGACTATGCTGTTGCAGAATATTGCTACCAGCATTGCTTACAATCACCCTGATTGCGTATTAATGGTCTTGTTGATTGACGAGCGTCCGGAAGAAGTGACTGAGATGCAACGTCTGGTTAAAGGTGAAGTTATTGCTTCAACTTTCGATGAGCCTGCATCCCGTCACGTCCAAGTCGCTGAAATGGTTATCGAGAAAGCGAAACGTCTGGTTGAGCATAAAAAAGACGTTATCATCTTACTGGATTCGATTACTCGTTTGGCCCGTGCATACAACACCGTCGTACCTGCTTCTGGTAAAGTTCTGACTGGTGGTGTGGATGCTAACGCCTTACATCGTCCTAAGCGTTTCTTTGGTGCTGCACGTAATGTTGAAGAGGGCGGTAGCCTGACCATCATTGCCACCGCGTTGGTTGATACCGGTTCTAAAATGGATGAAGTTATCTATGAAGAATTTAAAGGTACCGGCAACATGGAATTGCATCTTTCTCGCAAAATTGCAGAGAAACGCGTGTTCCCAGCCATTGATTTCAACCGCTCTGGTACGCGTAAAGAAGAGTTGCTGACAACGACTGAAGAGCTACAAAAAATGTGGATTTTACGTCGAATTCTTCATCCAATGGGTGAGATCGATGCAATGGAATTCCTCATCAGTAAACTGGCAACAGCGAAAACCAACGATCAGTTCTTCGATAACATGAGACGTTCATAAGTTTAGCTAAATTAATCAAAACGCCACGCTCAGACGTGGCGTTTTTTGCATTTGGGCTATACGATAGTCGGGATTGTTATCTACCTAGTGAATGATGCAATCAAACCAATGCCTATTTTCTATACTTATTCTTCTTATATATCCAAAGAGTTTTGAGTGGCAGGTCGACAATAAATAAGCCAATCCCGATGAGAACGTGCAGTGCCCCTGCGGCTTCAAATATGAAAGGGATAACGAGAAAATAGTAAAAATAGAGTTGGGAATAGTAAGTAAGGCTGTCATCATATTCAGAAATAACTGAAAGCATAGGGAAGGCATAGGGAAGGCGTGGTATACGCCAAGCCACATGCTAAGCTGTCGTATCTTTTTGCAGAGAGCGGTTAAACGTGAATTTACTCACTATGAGTACTGAAATATTTGTTATTTTTCTGTTTTCTCTGGCATTTTTATTTGTAGCTCGCAAAGTTGCCAAGAAAATTGGATTAGTTGATAAACCTAACTATCGCAAACGTCACCAAGGATTGATCCCATTAGTGGGCGGAATATCCGTGTTTGCGGGTATTTGTTTTACTTTCCTGATAACTAACCAACAGATCCCACATTTCCACTTATATCTGGGGTGTGCTGGTTTATTGGTGTTCGTTGGTGCTTTAGACGATCGCTTCGATATCAGTGTAAAAATCCGAGCTTTTGTACAAGCATTGGTCGGTATTGCCATGATGGCAGCCGCAGGGCTTTATTTACGCAGCTTGGGGCATGTATTTGGCCCGTGGGAGATGGTATTAGGGCCGTTCGGTTATGTTGTCACACTGTTCGCAGTATGGGCGGCGATAAACGCTTTCAATATGGTCGATGGCATTGATGGTTTACTGGGAGGGCTGTCTTGTGTCTCTTTCGGTGCCATGGGTCTTTTACTGTATCAAAGCGGACAAATGGCATTAGCGCTATGGTGTTTTGCGATGATCGCCGCCATCTTGCCTTATATTTTGCTTAACCTTGGGTTGCTGGGTCGCCGTTATAAAGTCTTTATGGGCGATGCGGGTAGTACGCTGATTGGTTTCACCGCAATTTGGATACTATTGCAAAGCACACAGGGGAATTCCCATCCCATTAACCCGGTCACCGCATTGTGGATTATTGCAATTCCATTGATGGATATGATTGCCATCATGTATCGGCGTTTGCGTAAAGGAATGAGTCCTTTCTCCCCCGACCGCCAACATATCCATCACTTAATCATGCGCGCCGGTTTTACTTCACGACAGGCATTTGTCTTAATCACTCTAGCTGCGGCATTGTTAGCGGGAGTGGGCGTTATCGGCGAACGGCTAACATTTATCCCTGAATGGGTCATGTTGGCATTATTCTTGCTTGCATTTCTGTTGTATGGCTACTGCATAAAACGGGCATGGCGAGTGGCGCGTTTTATCAAACGTATCAAGCGTCGGATGCGCCGTGCATCGCAAAATAAGCATGAATCTTAACCAGAGGCTTTTAGGCAGTGATGAAACCAGAATCTATGTCGACTGATAAAACAGGATCTACCCATAACGAGCCAGTTATGGATAACGAGTTAGATATCCGCAGCCTGTGCCGTACTCTTTGGCGCGGTAAAGTGTGGATTATCGGTATGGCAATTCTTTTTGCTGCAATAGCGCTGGGTGTTTCCTACTTGGTAAAACAGCAGTGGAGTGCGACAGCCATTACAGACAGGCCAACTGTCAATAATTTGGGCGGTTATTACTCTCAGCAGCAATTTTTGCGCAACCTTGATAGCCGTAGCAATAGTGGTGTTGCCAGTGAGCAACCCGGTATTTCTGACGAAGCGTACAGCGAATTTATTACTCAGTTAGCCGCTTACGATACGCGCCGTGATTTTTGGCTACAAACTGATTATTACAAACAGCGGTTAGAGGGTGATGCTAAGGCGGATGCGGCATTACTCGATGAGCTGGTGAATAATATTGTTTTCACCCCGCGTGATGACAAAAAAATACTGAATGACAGCATTAAATTGACGGCAGAAACCGCCACCGATTCCAATAAACTGCTGCGCAGTTATATTGATTTTGCTAGCCAACGTGCTGCCAGTCACTTGAATGATGAGATTGAAGGCGCATGGGCTGCTCGCACTCAGTCAATGAAAGCGCAGGTTAAACGGCAAGAAGCCGTTGCTCAAGCGGTGTACGATCGTGAAATTTCTGCGGTTAAGCAAGCTTTAAAAGTGGCCAGCCAGCAAGGAATTAATCGCAGTCAAACCGATACGCCGGCTGAACAATTACCCGATTCTAAAATGTTTATGTTAGGTAAACCAATGCTCGAAGCCCGGCTAGAGACATTGCAGGCTACCGGCCCAAGTTTTGATATTGATTATGATCAGAACCGAGCAATGTTGGCAACATTGAATGTCGGCCCGACGCTGGATAAAACCTTCCAGGCTTACCGTTACTTACGAACACCAGAAGATCCCGTTACCCGTGATAGCCCGCGTCGCGTATTCCTGTTGATTATGTGGGGCGCGATTGGCGCATTGGTTGGCGCGGGAGTGGTGTTGGTTCGCCGTACCAGTACGCAAGCATAACCCGTACTGTAAGTGCTAAGTATTCTTGATCAGTAACATATTGATCAGTAAAAGATTGACCAGTAATGGGCGCATTGTGCGCCCAACTTGCAGGCATTGTCTGCGGCTAACTGACCTTAAAGAGATTCACTGTGAAAGTGTTGACTGTTTTTGGCACCCGGCCTGAAGCCATTAAAATGGCTCCTCTGGTGCATGCTTTGGCTCAGGATGAAGCCTTTGAATCAAGAGTCTGCGTCACGGCTCAACATCGTGAGATGCTGGACCAAGTGCTGCGTTTATTTGAGATTCAGCCGGACTATGATTTGAATATCATGAAGCCGGGACAGGGATTAACGGAAATAACCTGCCGTATTCTGGAAGGGCTAAAGCCCGTTCTGGAGGAGTTTAAGCCGGATGTAATCTTAGTGCATGGCGATACCACAACGACGTTATCGACCAGTCTTGCCGCATTCTATCAACGTATTCCTGTTGGTCATGTTGAAGCGGGCTTACGCACCGGGGATCTCTATTCACCGTGGCCAGAAGAAGCTAACCGCCAACTGACCGGCCACCTTGCTATGTATCATTTTGCTCCGACAGAGAACTCGCGGCAAAACTTGCTACGCGAGATGGTGCCAGACAACCGCATTTTCGTGACCGGCAATACCGTGATTGATGCGCTGTTCTGGGTCCGTGATCGGGTGATGAACAACCCAGAATTACGCGATAGTTTGGCGGAGCGTTATCCATTCATCGATACCAATAAGAAGATGATTCTGGTGACGGGCCATCGTCGTGAGAGTTTTGGTGGCGGTTTTGAGCGGATTTGTAGTGCATTAGCTGAAATTGCGCTTAAACATCCTGAGGTACAGGTGGTTTATCCGGTGCATCTCAACCCTAACGTCAGTGAGCCGGTCAACCGCATCTTGAAAGGGATTGATAATATCATCCTGATCGACCCGCAAGATTACCTGCCATTCGTTTACCTGATGAATCACGCCTACCTGATCCTGACGGATTCCGGTGGTATTCAGGAAGAAGCGCCTTCATTAGGGAAGCCGGTATTAGTGATGCGGGACACCACTGAGCGCCCGGAAGCCGTCGATTCTGGTACAGTTTTGTTGGTGGGCACTAATATTAATAAAATTGTCGATGCAGTGACCCGCTTGCTGACTGATGAAACTGCCTATCATCAAATGTCACGGGCGCATAATCCTTACGGTGACGGGCATGCCTGTCAACGCATCCTTGAAGCTTTAAAGAATCATCAGGTGACGCTATGAGTTTTGACACTATTTCTGTTATCGGTCTTGGGTATATTGGTCTGCCAACTGCTGCTGCTTTCGCGTCGCGCAAGAAGAAAGTGATTGGCGTGGACGTCAACGCCCATGCGGTTGAAACCATTAATCGCGGTGCAATCCATATCGTGGAGCCGGATTTAGATAAAGTGGTGAAGATTGCTGTCGAAGGCGGTTACTTGCAAGCCGTAACCAAACCGCTGGCTGCCGATGCGTTTCTTATTGCCGTGCCAACACCTTTTAAAGGCGATCATGAGCCGGATATGGTGTATGTAGAATCCGCCGCTAAATCTATTGCCCCTGTTTTGAAAAAAGGTGATTTGGTCATTTTGGAGTCCACTTCTCCGGTGGGAGCCACAGAGCAAATGGCCCAATGGCTGGCTGAAGCTCGCCCTGATTTGAGCTTCCCACAGAACGCGGGTGAAGAGGCAGACATTAACATCGCTTATTGCCCAGAGCGCGTATTGCCGGGCCAGGTGATGGTTGAACTGATTCAAAATGACCGTGTTATCGGCGGTATGACGCCGAAATGTTCTGCCCGCGCCAGTGAGTTGTACAAAATCTTCCTGGAAGGCGAATGTGTGGTGACCAACTCCCGCACCGCAGAAATGTGCAAGCTGACTGAAAACAGCTTCCGCGACGTTAACATTGCTTTCGCCAATGAACTGTCACTGATTTGTGATGAGCAGGGAATCAATGTGTGGGAGCTGATTCGCCTGGCGAACCGCCATCCGCGCGTGAATATCTTGCAGCCAGGCCCTGGTGTTGGCGGCCACTGTATTGCTGTTGACCCATGGTTTATTGTTTCTCAAAATCCACAATTGGCCCGGCTGATTCATACTGCGCGTCTGGTTAATGACGGTAAACCGCTGTGGGTGGTTGACCGCGTTAAAGCGGCAGTTGCTGATTGTCTGGCGGCCACTGACAAACGTGCATCTGAAGTAAAAATTGCCTGCTTCGGTTTGGCATTTAAACCCAATATTGATGACCTGCGCGAAAGTCCGGCGGTTGAAATCGCCCATTTGATCGCACAATGGCACACCGGTGAAACGCTGGTGGTTGAGCCGAATGTTGAGCAATTGCCGAAGTCACTGGCGGGACACGTTACTCTGAAAGATACCGCAACTGCCTTGCAGCAAGCAGATGTGCTGGTGATGCTGGTAGATCACAGCCAATTCAAAGCCATCAAACCAGAAGATGTGAAGCAATCATGGATTGTGGACACTAAAGGAGTATGGCGTTGAGACGTATTCTAGTCACAGGTGGGGCCGGTTTTATCGGCTCTGCCGTGGTAAGACATATTATCGATGGCACCTCAGATAGCGTAGTGGTGGTGGATAAGCTGACCTACGCGGGCAATTTGGAGTCACTGGCAGTGGTTGCTCACAGCGAGCGCTACGCTTTTGAACAGGTTGATATCTGTGACCGCGCTGAGCTGGATCGGGTTTTTGCACAGTATCGACCGGATGTGGTGATGCATTTGGCAGCAGAAAGCCATGTTGACCGCTCTATTGATGGCCCAGCGGCCTTTATCGAGACCAATGTCGTGGGTACTTACCAGATGTTGGAAGCGGCGCGTCATTACTGGCAGCAACTGAGTGCAGAGGAAAAACTGGCGTTTCGCTTCCATCATATCTCCACTGATGAAGTGTATGGCGACCTACACGGCACCGATGATTTATTCACCGAAACCACGCCTTATGCGCCAAGTAGCCCTTATTCTGCATCTAAAGCCTCTAGCGACCATTTAGTTCGCGCGTGGTTGCGAACCTATGGTTTACCGACTTTGGTGACCAATTGTTCCAATAATTATGGCCCATATCATTTCCCTGAGAAATTGATCCCACTGGTCATTCTGAATGCGCTCGCGGGTAAACCGCTGCCAGTGTATGGCAATGGCGCACAGGTTCGTGATTGGCTGTATGTTGAAGATCACGCCCGGGCCTTGTATCAAGTGGTGACCGAGGGTGTGGTGGGCGAAACTTACAATATTGGCGGTCATAACGAGCGCAAGAATATTGAAGTGGTTGAGACTATCTGCACACTTTTGGATGAATTGGTTCCAGAAAAACCGGCAGGAATTGCTCACTATTGTGACCTGATTACCTACGTCAAAGACCGCCCAGGCCATGATATGCGCTATGCCATCGATGCCAGCAAAATTGAGCGGGAACTGGGCTGGCGGCCGCAGGAGACTTTCGAAAGTGGTATTCGCAAAACCGTATTATGGTATTTGAATAATGAATCTTGGTGGCGTCGTGTTCAGGACGGTTCTTACGCTGGTGAGCGTCTGGGCTTGAGTGACTGATTTCACCAACACATCTAAAAGTCACTGCAAAGGTATCTAACGTGCTGCTTCAGTTTTGAACAGCACGTTGTTTCAGGTCAAATCAGGAGATCGAATGAAAGGCATAATTCTGGCTGGCGGTTCCGGCACGAGGTTGCACCCCATCACCCGTGGTGTCTCTAAGCAACTGCTTCCTGTTTATGATAAGCCGATGATTTACTATCCGCTGTCAGTGCTGATGCTGGCGGGGATCCGCGACATTCTGATTATTTCCACTCCAGAAGATTTACCGTCATTCCAGCGCTTGCTGGGTAATGGTGAAGAGTTTGGTATCAATCTGAGTTATGCCGCGCAACCTAGCCCCGATGGGCTGGCACAAGCATTTATCATCGGCGAAGAGTTTATCGGCCATGAACCTTGCTGTCTGGTACTCGGCGATAATATCTATTTCGGTCAGGGCTTTAGCCCGAAATTGAAATCTGTCGCGGCGCGTGAGCACGGGGCAACTGTCTTCGGCTATCAAGTCATGGACCCAGAGCGTTTTGGCGTGGTGGAGTTTGATGACAACTTCCGCGCATTGTCGATTGAAGAGAAACCGAGTCAACCGAAGTCCAATTGGGCGGTGACCGGGCTTTATTTCTATGACAATCAAGTGGTTGATTTTGCTAAACAAGTTAAGCCATCGGAACGCGGTGAGCTGGAAATAACCAGCATCAACCAAATGTATTTAGAGCGCGGCGAACTGACGGTAGAATTATTAGGCCGTGGTTTTGCCTGGCTTGATACTGGCACCCATGACAGCTTGATTGAAGCCAGTACCTTTGTGCAAACCGTTGAAAAACGTCAAGGTTTCAAAATTGCCTGTCTGGAAGAAATCTCCTGGCGCAATGGCTGGTTGGATGACGATGGCGTTAAGCGCGCAGCCACGGCGTTAGCCAAAACCGGTTATGGCAAATATCTGTTGGACTTGCTCCATGCCCGTCCACGCCAATATTGAGCCGCTGGCCTGGGAAAGTGAATTTTTCCAGCGCCGGAGTGCAAAACTGATTTTCTCCGACTCAGCCCCGCAACTTAACCCGGCTGAGTTGGATGCTTTTACCCTAATCCAAGCCAAAGTTCCTACCCACCGTCTTGATCTCATTGATTCTCTTGGTCAACTTGACTTCAAGTTAGTCGAAGGCGAAGTTGATTTGTCGCTGCCCGTTGAGGAAAACGATGCGGTTGGCACGGAAAATGCTATATCTCAGGCAGATACCGGAACCTATCAACAGCGGATCGCCACAACCGCGGATATCCCGCTATTGCGCAGTGTTGCTGCCCGTGCTTTTGCATTAAGCCGCTTTCGCGCCCCGTGGTATGACCCACAGGACAGCGGGCGATTTTATGCCTTGTGGGCGGAGAAGGCGGTGTTGGGCACTTTCGACCATCAATGTTTGCTGGTAATGGATACATCGGGGCAACCTGCGGGGTTTGTGACATTACGCGACTTGCAAGATGGCAGTGCGCGTATTGGTCTGTTGGCGGTGTTCCCCGAAGCCCAAGGTAAAGGTATTGGTTCATCATTAATGTCGGCGGCAAAGCAGTGGTGCCACAATCATGGGTTACACCGATTACGGGTAGCCACACAGATGAGTAATATTGCTGCTTTACGTCTTTATATTCGCAGCGGAGCTTCGATTGAGAGCACCGCGTATTGGTTATGCAGGGGATGAGATGATTCCATTTAACGCTCCACCGGTAGTCGGCACCGAACTCGGTTATATGCAGGCAGCAATGAGTAGCGGTAAATTATGCGGTGATGGTGGCTTTACCCGTCGTTGCCAGCAGTGGATGGAGCAGCGTTTCGGTTGCCCGAAAGTGTTACTGACTCCCTCTTGTACCGCCTCACTGGAAATGGCCGCATTGCTGCTGGATATCAAACCCGGCGATGAAGTGATTATGCCAAGTTTCACTTTCGTTTCGACGGCCAACGCCTTTGTCTTGCGTGGGGCGAAAATGGTATTTGTGGATATCCGTCCAGACACCATGAATATTGATGAAACCAAGATTGAAGCGGCCATCACTGACAAAACCAAGGTTATTGTGCCAGTGCATTACGCCGGCGTGGCCTGTGAGATGGATACCATCATGGCGCTGGCGAAAAAGTATAATTTATTTGTGGTAGAAGATGCTGCTCAGGGCGTGATGTCGACATACAAAGGCAAAGCACTGGGCACTATCGGCCATATTGGTTGCTTTAGCTTCCATGAAACCAAAAACTACACGGCGGGTGGCGAAGGCGGGGCGACGCTAATCAATGACAAATCATTGATTGACCGCGCTGAGGTTATCCGCGAGAAAGGGACTAACCGTAGTCAGTTCTTCCGTGGGCTGGTCGACAAATATACCTGGCGGGATATCGGTTCCAGTTATTTAATGTCTGATTTACAGGCCGCCTATCTATGGGGGCAGTTGGAAGCAGCAGATCAAATCAACGAACGCCGTCTGGCGTTGTGGCATACTTACTATAATGCTTTCAAGCCATTAGCTGATGCTGGCCGCATTGATTTACCGGTGATTCCTGACAATTTAGAACAGAACGCGCACATGTTTTATATCAAACTGCGTGATATTGAAGAGCGCTCGGCCTTCATCAGTTACTTAAAAGAAGCTGAGATCATGGCAGTATTCCACTACATTCCATTACATGCTTGTCCGGCAGGAGAGGAATTTGGGCGTATGGCCGGTGAAGACCGCTTTACTACTCAGGAAAGTGAGCGTCTGGTGCGCTTGCCGATCTTCTATAACCTGACTGATGTGAATCAGAACACAGTCATTAATACTGTTTTGAGTTTCTTCGCCTGATATGTCTCTGGCAAAAGCATCGATTTGGACTGCTGGCTCTACGCTGATTAAAATCGGCGTAGGGCTGTTAGTGGTGAAACTGCTGGCGGTGACCTTTGGCCCCAGTGGTGTTGGGCAGGCGGGTAACTTCCGCCAGTTAATTACGGTATTAGGCGTGCTCTCCGGCGCGGGTATCTTTAACGGCATTACTAAATATGTTGCTGAATATCATCAGCAACCTGAACGTTTGCGAGCGGTGGTGGGGACGTCATCAGCGATTGTGCTGGGGTTTTCAACTCTGCTGGCATTGGTTTTCCTGCTGGCGGCTAAGCCCGTCAGTATGGCGCTCTTTGGTCATGCGGATTACCAGAATGTGGTGCGAGCGGTGGCGTTTATCCAAATGGGGATTGCCTACGCCAACCTATTTTTAGCGATTCTCAAAGGTTATCGCGATGCCATGGGTAATGCGCTGGCGGTGATCGGCGGTAGCCTGATAGGGGTGGTCGCGTATTATATTTGCTTCCGGATAGGCGGTTATCCTGGCGCGCTATTGGGCTTGGCATTAGTCCCTGCGCTGGTAGTTATTCCGGCTGCCGGCATGTTGATTCGGCGCAAGACTATTCCGCTCAGCTATCTTAAACTTAGCTGGGACAAAGCATTAGCCAGCCATTTGGGTAAATTTACCATTATGGCGTTGATTACTTCGGTGACCTTGCCAGTTGCCTATGTGATGATGCGTAATCTGCTGGCTGACCGCTACGGCTGGGATGCCGTCGGGATTTGGCAAGGAGTCAGCAGTATCTCAGATGCTTATCTACAATTTATCACAGCATCATTTACAGTTTATTTGCTGCCGACACTCTCGAGACTCAAAGCTAAAGCAGATATTTCCCGTGAAATTCTGCGCTCATTGAAATTTGTGTTACCGGCAGTAGCGACCGCCAGTTTGATGGTCTGGTTATTACGTGATTTTGCTATTTGGCTGTTGTTTTCTCATCAGTTCACGGCTATGCGCGATCTTTTCGCTTGGCAGTTGGTCGGTGATGTATTGAAGGTCGGGTCTTACGTGTTCGGCTATCTGGTGATTGCCAAAGCGTCTTTGCGTTTTTACATTCTGACGGAAGTCAGCCAGTTCTTACTGTTGACCGGGTTTGCCCATTGGTTAATCCCAATGAATGGCTCTTTGGGCGCGGCACAGGCTTATATGGCCACTTATATCGTCTATTTTGCGCTCTGTAGCTGCGTATTCCTTATGTATCGTAGACATTCATCACCGTAAACACTCTTTACAGTAGAAAAAAATGACAACCCTGATTCATGTACTGGGATCTGATATCCCGCACCATAATCTGACTGTATTGCGCTTCTTCAATGATGTGCTGACAACCCGTGTGCCCGCTGAGCAGGCGCGGCACTTTATGGTGGCGGCAAAAGAAACGGCCCCTTTTTCATCATTTCCGCAGTTGGATATTGAAACGCACAGTAATAAGAAAGCCTTGGCCGAGGCGGTGATTGCCCGTGCGCAAGCTTCTCGCGATACGCGCTTTTTCTGGCATGGGCAGTTTAATGCCACTTTGTGGCTGGCATTGCTGAGTGGGAAAATCAAACCGCACCAGGTTTATTGGCATATTTGGGGCGCGGATTTATATGAAGATGCCAAAAGCTTGAAATTCCGCCTGTTTTACCTGCTGCGCCGTATTGCTCAAGGGCGGGTAGGGCACGTTTTTGCGACCCGGGGCGATTTAATATATTACCAACAGCGACATCCGCGGGTGCCGGCGTCATTGCTCTATTTCCCAACTCGGATGGACCCAACATTAACGGGCGTCAATATTGATAAGCCGCTCGCGGGGCCCATGACGATTCTGGTGGGGAATTCGGGTGACACCACCAACCGCCATATTGAGGCGCTAAAATCTATTCATCAGCAGTTTGGCCCTGATGCCAGAGTTATTCTGCCCATGGGGTATCCGGCGAATAATGAACTGTATATTGAACGCGTTAGGCAAGCGGGCTTGGCGCTGTTTGCGCAAGATAACTTGCGCATCCTGACGGAACAAATCCCGTTTGATGATTATCTGAATATCCTGCGCGAATGCGATTTAGGCTATTTTATTTTTAATCGCCAACAAGGTATCGGCACCTTGTGTTTATTGACCCAGTTTGGCGTGCCCTTTGTATTGAGCCGTAAGAACCCATTCTGGCAAGATTTAGCTGAGCAACATATTCCGGTGTTTTTCTATGGCGATTCTTTGGATGAACCATTGATTCGCGAGGCGCAGCGCCAGTTAGCGGGCTTGGATAAGCAATCTATCGCCTTCTTTAACCCTAACTATATCGAGGGTTGGCAACAGGCGCTGGCTCTTGCCGCGGGAGAACACCCATGACGCTGGGGCAATTTGGTGGTCTTTTCAGTGTCTATCTGATAGCGGTTATCTTTATCTTGATATTGACGTATCAGGAGTTTCGGCGGGTGCGCTTTAACTTCAACGTGCTGTTTTCAATGCTCTATTTGCTGACATTCTATTTCGGCTTCCCTCTGACCTGCATGTTAGTGTTCCAGTTTGGCGTCGCGGTGGTGCCGGTTGAGTATTTACTGTACGCCATGCTGTCAGCCACGGCATTTTATGGCATTTATTATGTGAGTTACAAAACGCGCCTGCGCAAGCCACGTAGCCAACTGCGTGCGCCGATATTCACCATGAATCGAGTAGAAACCAATCTGACCTGGATCCTGCTGGCGTTGGTGGCGATCGGCACGGTCGGTATCTTCTTTATGCAGAATGGTTTCCTGCTATTTAAGCTAGATTCTTACAGTAAAATATTCTCCAGTGATGTCTCTGGTGTGGCACTGAAGCGCTTTTTCTACTTCTTTATCCCGGCGATGTTGGTGGTCTATTTCCTCAAACAGGATATGCGCGCCTGGTTTTTCTTTCTGGCAAGTACCGTGGCGTTCGGCATCCTGACCTATGTTATTGTCGGCGGTACCCGCGCTAATATTATTATCGCGTTCTCATTATTCCTGTTTATTGGCATTGTGCGCGGCTGGATAACCTTGTGGATGCTCGCGGCAGCCGGGGTGTTTGGCATTGTCGGCATGTTCTGGTTGGCCCTGAAACGTTATGGGCTGGATGTGAGTGGCGCAGAGGCGTTTTACACCTTCCTGTACCTGACGCGCGACACTTTCTCGCCGTGGGAAAATCTTGGGTTGCTACTGCAAAATTACGACAAAATAGATTTTCAGGGATTGGCCCCGATTATCCGTGATTTCTATGTATTTATTCCGAGTTCCTTGTGGCCAGCGCGACCTGATTTAGTCTTGAATACCGCCAATTACTTTACTTGGGATGTGCTCGATAACCACTCCGGACTGGCGATTTCTCCTACTCTGATTGGGTCTTTGGTGGTGATGGGCGGGGTGTTGTTTATCCCACTGGGGGCCATCGTGGTGGGGTTAATCATCAAATGGTTCGATTGGTTGTATGAACAAGGTAAAGCAGAGAAAAATCGTTACAAAGCCGCCATTCTGCAAAGTTTCTGTTTTGGGGCGGTATTTAACATTATTGTGTTGGCGCGCGAAGGGTTAGATTCCTTTGTCTCGCGCGTGGTCTTTTTCTGTGTGATTTTTGGTGCCTGTTTGATATTGGCGAAATTGTTGTATTGGTTGTTCGATACGGCGGGTTTGATAAAGCAACGGGTACAGCGTCGTGCGGGTAAGTCTAAGCCGCTATCCACGTCTCAGGCCAGCAGCCAACTGTAAGGGTTATAATGGAACAGAATACTGATATTTCAAAGTCTCTTGATATTCCAAAAGCTATGGATATTCCAAAATACAGTGTCCGTGGCTTCGAAATTTGGGGTTTTCGTGACATGGCTCAGGTGCTCGATCACCTGCTGAGCAGTGGCCCAGTGAAGACCGGCACACTAGTGGCAATGAATGCCGAGAAACTGCTGAAAGCCGAAGATGATGCTGCCCTGCGTGAGCTGATCGGTGAAGCTGAATATCTGTATGCCGATGGCATCAGTATGGTGCGCGCTATCCGTCGTAAATATCCGCAAGCGCAATTGTCGCGAGTGGCAGGGGCTGATTTGTGGGAAGCGATAATGCAACGCGCGGGTCAGCAAGGGACGCCGGTATTTTTAGTCGGTGGTAAGCCCGAGATTCTCGCCGAAACCGAAGCTAAATTGCGTGCGCAATGGAATGTGAATCTGGTGGGCAGTCAGAACGGTTATTTCACCCCGGAACAGCGAGAGGCTCTATTCGCCCGTATTGCTGCCAGTGGCGCGGCAATCGTCACGGTTGCCATGGGGTCGCCTAAACAGGAAATATTTATGCGCGATTGCCGTAAAGCATACCCTGATGCTCTCTATATGGGGGTTGGCGGCACTTACGACGTCTTTACCGGCCATGTTAAGCGTGCACCCAAGATATGGCAAAACATGGGGTTGGAGTGGCTATATCGCCTATTGGCTCAACCCAGCCGTATCCGCCGCCAATTCAAATTGCTCAAATTTGTCGGTTATTATTACAGCGGCCGCTTGTAATAACCTTTTCAGTATCAGGGTCTAAACGGCCCTGATACTATAAAACTTTCCTGATTTATTCCCCTGATTAATACCGCCAGTGCTTAATTCCATTATGGAATCAATTCCAATACTTTTATTTCATAAAGTTTCAATTTCTTGTTTGCTTATCTGCCGCAGATACGGAACGATACCGGCCGGTTACGGTTCTGCGGTCATTACTCCGTTTTTAGGCGCCGTTTTCCTATTATTCAATCTGTATTAATAATTAAGCTAAATGTTTCATTTGGTCGTTACTTCTTTATTGAATAACAAAAGCTATTGAATAACAAAAACAACCGGGGTATCCGGAGCAAAGACACCAGTCAGTTATAGAGGATGTATGGTAGACAACGAAGAGAAAAAAGGACTACACCGTGGGCTGGAAGCCCGACATATCGAACTGATAGCGTTGGGCGGTACCATTGGTGTTGGGCTATTTATGGGTTCCGCCAGCACATTAAAATGGGCTGGGCCGTCGGTCTTACTGGCTTATATTCTCGCGGGCTTATTTGTATTCTTCATTATGCGGTCAATGGGCGAAATGCTCTATCTGGAGCCGGTTGCAGGCTCTTTTGCCGTGTATGCACATAAATATCTCAGCCCCTATTTCGGTTATCTAACCGCTTGGGGTTATTGGTTTATGTGGATAGCAGTGGGGATATCTGAAATTACCGCGATTGGTGTGTATGTCCAGTTTTGGTTCCCAGAAATTCCGCAATGGTTACCCGCTATTGCAGGGGTGGCAATAGTGGCGCTGGCTAACCTGGCGGCGGTCAGACTGTATGGTGAGCTGGAGTTCTGGTTTGCGATGATCAAAGTCACCACCATCATTGTGATGATTCTGGTGGGGTTGGGCGTCATCTTCTTCGGTTTTGGTAATCACGGCCAGGCCATTGGTTTTGATAATCTGACGGCCCACGGCGGCTTCTTCGCTGGGGGGTGGAAAGGCTTCATGTTTGCGCTGTGTATTGTAGTGGCATCCTATCAGGGGGTCGAGCTGGTGGGGATTACGGCGGGTGAAGCGAGAAATCCGCAGGTCACACTAAAGCGAGCTATCAATAACATCCTTTGGCGCATCCTGATTTTCTATGTTGGTGCGATTTTCGTGATTGTCACTATCTTCCCGTGGGACGGCATTGGGACGGGGGGAAGCCCGTTTGTACTGACTTTTGCCAAGATAGGGATAGTTTCAGCTGCGGGTATTATCAATTTCGTAGTGCTCACCGCCGCGTTGTCGGGGTGTAATAGCGGCATGTATAGTGGCGGGCGCATGTTGTATGCGCTGGCGAAGAACCGCCAGTTGCCGGCTGTCCTGACTAAACTGTCTGCCAGCGGTGTTCCGGTTTACTGTATTGCCGTCACGATTTTGTGTTTGCTGGCGGGGTCGAGCCTCAATTACATCATTCCTAATCCACAGCAGGTGTTTGTGTATGTTTACAGCGCCAGCGTGTTGCCGGGCATGGTGCCGTGGTTCGTGGTCTTAGTCAGCCAATTGCGTTTCCGACAGGTACACAAAGAGGCATTGAAGCAACATCCGTTTAAATCCATCATGTTCCCCTATGTAAACTATCTCACCATCGCTTTCCTGATTTGTGTGTTAGTGGGAATGGGCATTAACCCAGATACTCGGTTATCTTTGTTGGTTGGGGTGATTTTCCTTGGCTTGGTGACGGCCTGCTATTTTAGCTTGGGAATGCATAAACAGAAGGTAGCTGACACAAAGCGGCTATAAAACCAGCGAATAGGGCGGAGTGAGGGCTAGCAATAGCTGACTTTTGCGGCAGAGTGTGCAAAGCGTAAGCAAACACACCATTTCTTCTAAAAAAGCACTAGACAGCCAAGTATTAAAACCGTAGTATCCTCACCCGCAACGGCGCTAAGCGCCCGTAGCTCAGCTGGATAGAGCGCTGCCCTCCGGAGGCAGAGGTCTCAGGTTCGAATCCTGTCGGGCGCACCATTAATTTTGTGTGCAAGAGCTGCGGTGGTAAGATTGCCGCGTACGACGAAGTCGAAGTAAGCTGTAAGTAGTAGGAAGTTATGGTGGCTATAGCTCAGTTGGTAGAGCCCTGGATTGTGATTCCAGTTGTCGTGGGTTCGAGCCCCATTAGCCACCCCAAATTTTGTGGAACATGCGATGGTGGCGGAATTGGTAGACGCGCTAGCTTCAGGTGTTAGTGTCCTTACGGACGTGAGGGTTCAAGTCCCTCCCTTCGCACCACACAAAACATGTAGATTTTATTAAGATTTACATGGACATAGGTCGAAAGACCATGTAGAGTAAGCAGTAAGAAATCGGCGAGTAGCGCAGCTTGGTAGCGCAACTGGTTTGGGACCAGTGGGTCGGAGGTTCGAATCCTCTCTCGCCGACCAATTTCAGAAGAAACCCCGCAATGCGGGGTTTTTTTTCGCCTGTATTTTGTCTCAGTCTTATTTTTTTCAAGTCTACTTCCCCTGTTACTCATCTCCCTTATCATCTCATCCTACTATCCGTAGCTGTGTTCATTCCTCTGGCATAAGAAACTGCTGTCGGCCCTTTTTGATCAAATACAGCATGTAGCCTGGCCAGAACCTCTCTTTATTGAGTAAGAAGTGAAGTTATCTGGTGAGAAGTGAAGTGTTGGTTTTTTGCGACAAAAGCCAGATGCTTTGTCTCTAAACAGAGACACATAATTAACTGATAAATATAAAGAAAAAAAATGTCAGTTTATAACGTCGTTTTGTAGCGACAGATCACTTTGATAGGATGAATCTCAGTATGATGGGATGGGTGTATTACAGGATGAGTGAGTATAAAAATAAAATAATTAATTATCATATAATTACGGGATTTTTATTGAGAGCGTGAGTAAAAAACCCGCCAAGTTTTACGACTTGGCACGCTAAGTGCATTATCTACCCTGTAGATGCTCATCCCACTTATTATGATAGCTTGGTTTTATAACCAATATAGCTTCATAAACCCAGGGATGACGCAGAGCCGATTTTAGGGTGCCTATTGTCCATGTAAACGATGTTGCATATCTTCATCACATACCGGGCATAACGTTGAGTGAGGCACCGACATTGTTGTCTGTAGACCTGAAAATTTCAGACGCTTGCCTTTTTGGGCAAGCGTTTTTTTTTTTGCATACCCTTCGTCCTTGAAGCCGCAGGGTTGTTAGCTGCGCGCACTTACCCGAATCACTTACTTGAGTAAGCTCAGCGGGATGCGTTTGTTGGCTGCCTACCTGCAACTCCAATGACTTTGGGTACTCTTTGCTACTTGAAGCCGCAGGGTTGTTAGCTGCGCGCACTTACCCGAATCACTTACTTGAGTAAGCTCAGCGGGATGCGTTTGTTGGCTGCCTACCTGCAACTCCAATGACTTTGGGTACTCTTTGCTACTTGAAGCCGCAGGGTTGTTAGCTGCGCGGCACTTACCCGAATCAGGGGTAAAGAAAAGGCCCCCGAAGGAGCCTCAGACTGCTGACAAAACCAAATGAAGGGGAATCGTGCCGTTGGGGTCACTTTTAGTTTCAAACACAAGTACGTGAGCCACCGAAGTACTCCTAGGTGCGGTAAACCCTTCACTCACTGAGCTACTCGCGTGCTATCAAAGTGATTCGCCATTCTGCCGCAGAGTGAGCAATAGCCCCTCGCGGCGTGCCTGTGCGGCATCCTCAGGGCGGTGTAGTTTATCCAGGGCATCTGCCAGCCATGCATAATCATACCCGTCTGGGCGCTGTGCAAGCGCGGCTTTAAAGGCCTCACTGGCTTTTTCCCATTCCCCATGTTTCAGCATTAACTGGCCCAAAGTGCTATTGAGCAAGGGTGTGGCTCCGTGCTGTTTGATGTGCTGGCGTAATGATTTCTCCAGTGGCTCCGGATTGCCAGATTTCAACCGTGGGATCAATAACACCAACCGCTCATCATACTGGCGCTTCAGACCATCCAGAATGATTTGCTGGGCGACATCACTGTCATCACATTCAATCAGATGTTCCGCTAAGGCGACTTGCAGTGGGATCTCATTGCGCACTTTGCGGCTTTGATCTTTCCACCAGCGTTTCAGGCCATCGCTGCCTTCTTCTGCCATACATTGATTCATTATGCCAATATAAGCTTGCTGCTCCAGCGCGGCGATTTCCTCAGCGGTATGCACCTGGGCTTTGTTCATTGCCGGTAAAATTTCCAATAATGAACTGTAAGCACCCGAACGCAGATAAGCAAGTTCGGCCAAACGCAGCACTTCCGGATGACGTGGGGCTTGATCCAAGAGCCGGTCAACGCCATGACGAGCGGCATGCACATGCCCTTGCGCCAACTGAATGCGTACCCGAGTGATATCGACCGGCAATTGCTCGGTATCAGCCACTTCTGCTGCTCGCTCAAGATATTGATTGGTACGGAATTCATCACCGCGTTGCTGGGCCGCTTCCGCCGCCAGTAGATAATTTACCATCGGCTGTTCAGCATGATCGGCATTGCGCGTCAGTAGCTTCTCAACTTGTTTGAAATCACCTTCAGCCAGTTTGATCAGTGCCGCCTTGGTTTGCTTGCGGGCGCGGGTGCGTTTGCGGCCCAAGAACCAGCCTCGGGTGCGGGCGCCGGTGCGGAAAATACGGCGCAATATCCATTCCACTATCAGGAATGCGACCAACACCAAGACCAACATAATGACCAAACCGGTGACGCTGGTTTCGACGTTATAGTTGTCAGTCTGGATTAATACATAGCCCTGATGACCTGCCAGCATAGGGCCAAGGACGATCCCGGCAGTCAGAATGAGGAATAACAGTAAGACTCGCAGCATACTTATTCCCCCTGAGTGGCGACTGGCGTCTGTGCCAGTAAGTTACGAACCCGGGTTTGCATCAATTTTTCCAGCATCGGCTGGCTTTTCAATTGATCAGGTACATCCATTGAAATTGATTGCTGACTTAGGTTCTCCAATTCATCCAGAAACGCCTTAGTGTTCGGGTCATTCACATCAAAATAAGCACGCACCCAAGTGGAAATCGTCTCTAGCGATTGTTTATACACTTCATCCTGATGTCGAGGCACGGCCTGAGCGGCTACCAGCAAGCGGGAGCGGATATTTTCACGTAAATAAACATCCTGATTGGGTGCTAACAGTGGCTCAGCGCTACTATCACGGCGGCGAATAGTAATGAAGTCAGACATAAAGCTATGCCAACTTTTAGTCAGATTCTGACGCCATTCAGCTAACGAGCTGGACAGCTCATCGCTATTGGCATCCATCGGCGAATCATCAATATTATTATCGGCGAGACGCAGGTTATCGACTTGATTAGACAATTGATTCAGTTTGAGAATGATGCCGTCGAAATCGACTTGAGAAACCGCCGACAGGGCGCTGATATCTTCCGTTAATGCACGGCGCACGTCGATAAGGCTCGGGTCATTCATATCTGCCAGGCTGGCATCGGCACTTTTCAGTAAGGTCGCCGCGGTGGTGACGTCTTGATCACTCCACAGTTTGCGCCCAGCCATTTTCACCAGAAAATCAGCTTGTGCTAGTAACCAGGTTTTGGCATCGCTTCCTGAAATCGTGGCGACTTTTTCCTGCAACTCATTCAACTGACGCGTCAGCGATGTTTGTTGGCGGTCAGCCGCTTCCAGCGCCTTGCTTTGCTGCTGCAATAATGACTCAAGTTGCTGTTTTTCCTGCAACTGACTCTGTTTTAATTCAGTTAGCTGTTGTTGTAGCGCGATATTGGCCGCTGCTTGTAACTGAGCCTGCTGCTGTCCGTGATAATAAAGCCCGGCACCTAGCGCGATGACCAGTGCAATAGCAATGGCTCCCAGAATTGGCCCGGTTTTTTTCTCCTGGCGGACTTCTGGTTCTGGCTGTTGGTGCCTCTCAGCCGCAGTGGTTGTCTCTTCCACTGGCGCGGATGGGGTATTTTGTTCCGTCATATTGGGCATCCCATAGTCAGGTTTCAGGTTTATTGAAAATCTTGTAGTGCGCGGATCAGCGCATCATTATCAGCATTGTCCGCTACCCGGATATGGCTCCAGCCCATTTGGGCCGCTAAGGTAGCGAGGCGGTCACTCACCACCACTAATCGGCAGCGGAGCAGCCAGGACAAACGATAATAATCAGGAACCAAAGTATAGATCTGTTGCAACATTTCGCCGCTGGTCACCACCAGAATATCGACTCCGGCACGTTGCCAGTGCGCACTTTGTTCACTGCCATCATAAAATATCGGGCTGCGTTGATAACATTCGCAAAAAGTTACCGTGGCTCCCCGCTCAGTCAAGCTTTCACCGAGCAGCTCGCGCCCGCCATTACCGCGTAATAACAGCGCTTTCTTGCCCGCCAAATTTTGCAAGTCGGGCAATGATAACAGCATCTCGCTGGTCTCTCCCGTGGGGGGGAAAGTGACGTGCAAACGGCTGACGGTATGCAATGCTAATGCTGTGTTACGACCAATAGCATAATAAGATAACTGTGCAGGCCATGACAGGTTATTTCTTTTTAACAGCGGGCTAGCGTAGCGCACCGCATTCTGCGACAAAGCAAAAACCAAGTCACCGGCTTGCATATCTTGCAGTAATGCGGGCAGTTTTGGCAGGTCTTCGCCGGGAGAAAAATCAATCAATGGCGCGTGATAGGCAACCCGGCCCAGCGCACGCAGGCGGCTGACTAACTGCTCCCCGGCAGGGGATGGACGGGTTACCAGAATTGTCATAGTGGTGGATTATCCCGATAAACTTCAGCCAGAATTTCGCGCGCGCCCCTAGCTAGCAACTCATCGGCCAGCTCAACACCCATTTGCTCTGCATTTTCAGCCGGCCCACGGCGCTCACCGCGAATAATCTCGCTGCCATCGGGTGCGCCAACCAGTGCGCGGAGCCACAGTGTGTCGCCATCCAATTCTGCATAACTGCCAATAGGGACCTGACAGCCTCCTTCAAGGCGAGTATTCATGGCGCGTTCTGCACATACGCGCAATTCAGTGTCGCGATGATTCAGTGGTGCCAACAGTTTGCGGGTAAAATCATCGTCCAGACGGCATTCAATGCCGACCGCGCCTTGGCCAACCGCAGGTAAGGATTCCTCCGCCGGCATGGCATAGCGAATTCGTGTTTCCAGCCCGAGGCGCTTCAGGCCTGCAACCGCCAAAATAATGGCGTGATATTCACCTTTATCTAACTTGGCAAGACGAGTGCCGACGTTACCGCGCAGATCACGGATAATCAGATCCGGGCGGCGTTCGCGCAATTGGCACTGGCGGCGCAAGCTTGAGGTGCCCACGATGCTGCCAGCAGGCAGGTCATCCAAATGGGCATAATTCATTGATACGAAAGCATCACGAGGGTCATCTCGCTCACAAATCGTTACCAGACCCAACCCGTCGGGGAAAGCGATCGGCACATCTTTCATCGAATGAACGGCAATATCGGCACGGCCGTCCAGCATCGCCAACTCTAATTCTTTGACGAACAAACCTTTACCACCGACTTTGGCCAGCGGCGTGTCCAGAATGATGTCCCCACGGGTCACCATTGGCACTAATTCGACTTGCAGACCGGGATGATTGGTTTGCAGTAAATGTTGAACATAATGTGCTTGCCATAAGGCGAGCGGGCTTTGTCGGGTGGCAATTCGAATAATTTTGTCTAACATTTCTTGTTACCGTTTTTATATTTTACGGCCCATCCTACCATTGACCGGTGAAAACTGTCAGTGCGGTAGCCACATCAACCGGGCGGATAAGAGCATAGGAAAGCCACTATTCTAACAAATACTTGTCTGGATAAGGGGTTTATAGCTTTGTTACTGACAAAGTGGTGTTCGCTGCGTGTTTCTGCGGGTGTATTTGCCCAAGAGTGGCGGGGGTCGCTAATGACCTTGGCAATAAATAGACGTTATAATTGTGGAGATAGCTTTACTTTCTTTACGGTCAATCGGCAAGGTGTTAGATTGATCACGTTTCCAGCAATAATTCGTTAATTGTTATTCAAACAAAATGTCTTCAAACAAAATGTTTTTTGGTCAGTTCAACAAAAAGTACATTTTGGGCGAAAGTCAAAAAAAGTCATAAACGAATCTGGAACACGGGTTTCTTTCTAAGCACCGGAACAATTCTAAGCACCGGAATAACCAGGCGAGACGTCTTGTACCTCTACATCGAGACACTGAAACAGCGACTGGATGCGATCAACCAATTACGAGTCGATCGCGCCTTGGCGGCCATGGGGCCAGCCTTCCAAAAGGTCTACAGTCTGCTACCGACCCTATTACATTGCCATCACCCACTGATGCCAGGTTACCTTGATGGTAACGTTCCCCATGGCATCTGCCTTTTCACGCCCAATGAAACGCAACAGGATTATCTCTCTGAGGTTGAAGCCAAATGGGGCCAGCCTTTGCAGCAGAATGTGGGCGGTGAACTGCCGATTACCGGCCTCTACTCAATGGGAAGCACGTCATCTATTGGTCAGTGTCATACATCCGATCTCGATATCTGGGTGTGTCACCAAGCCTGGCTTGATACCGAAGAACGCAACCGCCTGCAAAAGAAATGTAGCCTATTGGAAAAATGGGCCGCATCAATGGGTGTTGAAGTCAGCTTCTTCCTGATAGATGAAAACCGTTTCCGCCATAACGCCAGTGGCAGTCTGGGTGGTGAAGATTGCGGCTCCACTCAACATATTTTATTGCTGGATGAGTTTTACCGCAGTGCGGTTCGTCTGGCTGGGAAACGTATTCTGTGGAATATGGTTCCGGTTGAAGAAGAAAATAATTACGATGATTACGTGCTGTCGCTGTATGCGCAGGGCGTACTGACGCCGAATGAATGGTTGGATTTGGGCGGTTTGAGCACCCTGTCAGCGGAAGAGTATTTCGGGGCCAGTTTATGGCAATTGTATAAGAGTATTGATTCGCCTTATAAAGCGGTGCTGAAAACTGTCCTGCTTGAAGCCTATTCGTGGGAATACCCTAACTCCCAATTATTGGCGATGGAAATCAAGCAGCGGTTGCATGCCGGTGAAATTGTGGCGTTTGGCCTTGATGCTTATTGCATGATGCTCGATCGCGTCACTCGCTATCTGACCCAAATCAATGACACCACCCGCTTGAATCTGGTGCGCCGTTGTTTCTATCTCAAAGTGTGTGAGAAATTATCTCGCACGCCCGCTAGCGCTGGCTGGCGGCGTGAGATTCTCAGCCAATTAGTCAGTGAATGGGGCTGGAGTGACGAGAACCTGGCGGTGCTGGATAACCGCGCGAATTGGAAAATTGAACGGGTGCGTGAGGCGCATAACGAGCTGTTGGACGCCATGATGCAAAGCTATCGCAATTTGATTCGCTTTGCGCGGCGCAATAACTTGAGTGTCAGCGCCAGCCCGCAGGATATCGGGGTTCTGACCCGTAAATTGTATGCGGCATTTGAAGCTTTGCCGGGCAAAGTGACACTGGTTAACCCGCAAATTTCACCGGATCTTTCAGAAGAGCATCTGACCTTTATTCATGTCCCTGCGGGCCGTGCTAACCGCCCGGGTTGGTATCTGTATAATCAAGCGCCGTCAATGGATGCTATCGTCAGCCATCAGCCGCTGGAATATAATCGTTATCTGAATAAATTGGTGTCATGGGCCTATTTTAACGGCCTGTTGACGTGCAAAACACGGCTGCATATTAAAAGTGCCAATCTGTGCGATACCGTGAAACTGCAAGAGTTGGTGACAGATATCTCTCACCATTTCCCACTGCGCCTGCCCGCACCAACACCTAAAGCGCTGTATAGCCCGTGTGAGATTCGCCACTTGGCGATTATCGTCAATCTGGAACATGACCCTACTGCGGCTTTCCGTAATCAGGTGGTTCATTTTGATTTCCGTAAACTGGATGTTTTCAGTTTTGGCGAGCAGCAGCAATGCCTGGTCGGGAGCATCGATTTGCTGTACCGCAACTCATGGAATGAAGTGCGAACCCTGCATTTCAGTGGTGAGCAGGCGGTATTGGAAGCCCTGAAAACTATTTTAGGCAAAATGCATCAGGATGCAGCACCGCCAGAATCCGTGGATGTGTTCTGCTATAGCCAACACTTACGCGGCCTAATTCGTACCCGTATCCAACAATTGGTTTCTGAATGCATTGAGCTGCGCTTGTCCAGCACTCGTCAGGAACCGGGCCGTTTCAAAGCGGTGCGGGTTTCTGGGCAGACTTGGGGGCTATTCTTTGAGCGCTTAAGTGTCTCGGTGCAGAAATTGGAAAATGCCGTCGAATTCTACGGGGCGATTTCCAATAATAAGCTGCATGGGTTATCGATTCAGGTCGAAGCCGATCAAATTCATCTGCCGCCGGTAGTCGATGGTTTTGCTAGCGAAGGGATCATTCAGTTCTTCTTCGAAGGCACCGCAGATGAGAAAGGCTTTAATATTTATATTTTGGATGAGTCAAACCGCGTTGAGGTTTATCACCATTGCGAGGGCAGTAAAGAGGAGTTGGTGCGGGATGTCAGCCGTTTCTATTCATCTTCCCACGACCGTTTTACCTACGGCTCCAGCTTTATCAACTTCAACTTGCCGCAATTCTACCAAATTGTGCAGTTAGATGGCCGGACTCAGGTGATTCCTTTCCGCAGCAATATGCTGTCTCACCTGCATATTGCTGATAAAGAAACCTCCGCGCCAGCCCAGCAGTTTCAGCTACATTAACTTGAACAGTAAAAAGACACGCCAAAGTGTGTCCTTTTCGCAGATTACTGACCACGCTAAATGAAGGGGAATCGTGCCGTTGGGGCCGTAACGGCGTGAGCCGTCGGAGTGGCCCTAGGTGCGGTTAACCCTTCATTCACTGAACTCTCAAATAAGTTCGGTTAGCCAAAACTCACATTTTCCCCGGCTTGGGCGGTCACGGCTTCAGACAATTTAGTAAAGAATTCTTCGCCGCTACGAGAGCAATACCAATGCCCTTCGCGGTAATCAAAATGGTAACCGCCTGCTTTAGTCGCCAGCCATATCTGATGTAATGGCTCTTGGCGGTTGATAATAATCTTACTGCCATTTTCGAAAGTTAGGGTCATCACCCCACCATTGGTTTCATAATCAATATCGCTATCGCCGCTAAAACTGTCCAGTGTCTCTTCAATGTAAAGTGTCAATTGATCGGCTAACTGATGAAACTCGCTGTCGTTCATATTCAATTCCTATTGCTTTTCATGATCCACCTGCGATTATAGAGACCTTAGACGCGTGATTCACAGGCATTAATACATTTACCGGCGTCAAAACAATTTACAGGCGTTAAAAAATGAAGAAAAAATTATATTGGTCACTTACCGCGCTGATGGTGTTAGCACTTGCCGGTTGCGGCCTGAAAGGCCCGTTATACTTCCCACCGTCAGATAAGCCCAAGGTGGAAACGGCACAACAAGACAGCGGCCAGGTCGATAAGAATCAGCAGGGTGTGCCGGGTGAATCGAAACCGACCCAGAGTATCGCTGGGCCACAGTGACCCTCCCTAGCGCAGCCAGATTGAGCCAATACCGAAAATTTAGCCGGTAAATAAAAGTCAGCGGAGTATGAAATGCAGTTCTCCAAAATGCACGGTCTTGGCAATGATTTTATGGTTGTCGATGCAGTTACCCAAAATGTTTACTTTTCGCCGGAGTTAATCCGCCGATTAGCAGACCGGCACACTGGCGTGGGCTTTGATCAGATGTTGGTGGTTGAGCCGCCCTATGATCCCGAGCTGGATTTTCACTACCGCATTTTTAATGCCGATGGCAGCGAAGTCTCTCAGTGTGGCAATGGCGCGCGCTGTTTCGCCCGTTTTGTACGGCTGAAGGGGCTGACCAACAAACGCGATATCAGTGTCAGCACCCAAACGGGCCGCATGATATTGAGCGTGACTGAGGATGAACTGGTTTGCGTCAATATGGGCGAGCCCAATTTTGATCCGCAATCCGTCCCTTTCCGGGCGACTAAAGCGGAGAAAACCTACATTTTTCGCGCCGCTGAGCACACGGTATTATGTGGCGTCGTCTCGATGGGCAACCCTCACTGTGTGATGCAGGTTGACGATGTTTCGGTGGCCAATGTTGCCTTGCTCGGCCCAGTATTAGAAAGCCATGAGCGCTTCCCCGAACGGGCCAATATCGGTTTTATGCAGGTGGTGAGCCGTGAACATATCCGCTTGCGGGTGTATGAGCGCGGAGCCGGTGAGACTCAAGCCTGTGGCAGTGGGGCTTGTGCGGCAGTGGCGGTTGGCATTCAGCAAGAATTGTTGGGTGAAGAGGTTCATGTCGAATTGCCGGGTGGCAGCTTGCATATCAGTTGGAAAGGGCCGGGTCACCCGCTGTATATGACCGGGCCGGCGACACATGTTTATGACGGCTTCATTCATCTATAGTATACCCGTCATACTTCAAGCTGCATGTGTGTTGGCCGCCTTCGTTCACCCCAGTCACTTACTTATGTAAGCTCCTGGGGACTCGCTCAGTTGCCGCCTTCATGCAACTCGAATTATTTAGGGTATAAATATTCATTATGACGGGTGTGACATGAAAAGTTCTGAGGAGCAGGCGCTAGCGGGTATCGAGTTAGACGACGATGCCGTGATGCAGTATTTATTGCAAAATCCCGACTTCTTTATCCGCAATGCTCGTTTGGTTGAACAGATGCATATTCCTCACCCGGTAAGAGGCTCAGTCTCGCTGGTGGAATGGCAACTGGGGCGTCAGCGTAATCAGATAGGTCAGTTGGAAGAAGAGATTACGTTACTGATGGAGCAGGCGGGTCTGAATGAAGTGTTATTCAACCGGTTACTGCAACTGCAAGGTAATCTTGCCGCCGCCAGTAGCTTGCAAGATATGCTCAATCGCTTGCAGCGCTGGGCCAGAGATTTCGGGCTGGCTGGGGCAAATGTCAGGTTATTCACTGACCGCTGGCAAACTGGCGCGCCCTCTGATTTCACCCATTTGGGGCTGCCTCGCCATGCTTTTGAGCCGATGCGCATTCAGCGGTTGGGTAATGAGCGCCATTATCTTGGCGGCTTAAACGGGCCGGAATTGCTGCTGCTATTGCCTCAAGCTAAGCAAGTTGGGTCGGTGGCGTTATCATTGTTGGGCAAAGACGGCGATCTGGGGGTAATTATCTTCAGCAGCCGCGATACACAACATTATCAGCAGGGCATGGGCACGGTGATGCTGAATCAGTTATCTACATTACTGCCGAGCTTGCTGGAGCGCTGGATAGAGCCAGTATGACCGAATTTAGTGCTTCGCTTGCCCCGCAGGTCGAGGCTTTCTTGCGTTACCTCAAAGTTGAGCGCCAACTCAGCCCGCTGACTATCACCAGTTATCGACGCCAGTTGCAGGCGCTCATGGCAATAGGCGAGCAAATGGGCCTGGCGCACTGGCAGCGGCTTGATGCTGCTCAGGTGCGTTCCTTAGTTTCCCGCAGTAAACGCGCCGGTTTACACTCATCCAGCTTGGCTTTACGGCTCTCGGCTTTGCGCAGTTTCCTCAACTGGCTGGTCAGTCAGGGTGTTATGTCAGTCAATCCCGCCAAAGGGGTCAGTACCCCGCGCTCTGGCCGCCATCTACCGAAAAATATTGATGTCGATGAAGTCGATAAACTGTTGGATATCGACTTAAATGACCCACTGGCCGTGCGCGACCGGGCGATGCTGGAAGTGATGTATGGCGCGGGTTTGCGTTTATCGGAGCTGGTCGGCATGAACTGCAAACATGTGGATCTGGCGAGCGGCGAAGTGTGGGTAATGGGCAAGGGTAGCAAAGAGCGCAAAGTCCCCATCGGCAAGACGGCGGTCAAGTGGCTAAAGCATTGGTTGGAACTGCGTGAATTGTTTGAACCGCAGGATGATGCCATCTTTTTGGCCAATACCGGTAAGCGAATTTCCGCGCGAAATGTACAAAAACGCTTTGCTGAATGGGGCGTAAAACAAGGGGTTAGTAGCCATATTCACCCTCATAAACTGCGGCATTCTTTCGCCACCCATATGCTGGAATCCAGCGGCGACCTGCGCGCAGTACAAGAATTACTGGGCCACGCCAATCTGACCACCACACAAATTTATACTCATCTCGACTTTCAACATCTGGCAACAGTGTATGATGCTGCTCATCCACGGGCCAAACGAGGCAAATCCTGATGCATTTTTATCGTCCACTTGAGCGTATCTCCGCCATTACTTTCGATTTGGATGACACCCTGTATGACAATCGGCCGGTGATATCCCGTACAGAACAAGAATCTGTGGCATTTCTACAGCAATACCATCCCAATTTGGCGCAGTTACAAGCCGCAGATTTGCATGGTTTTCGCAGTGAATTACTGGCGCAAGACCCGGATATTTACCACGATGTCACTCAGTGGCGCTGGCATGCTATCGAGCTGGGTCTGATTCGCCATGGCTTGAGTAAGTCAGAAGCGCAGTGTGGGGCTGATGCGGCGATGGAAAACTTTGCCCTATGGCGTAGCCGCATTTATGTGCCGCCAGCCACTCATGACACTCTGAGCGCGTTGGCGGAGCATTACCCGCTGGTGGCCATCACCAATGGCAATGCGGATCCCAAAGCTTGCGGGCTGGACAATTATTTCCAGTTTGTTTTGCGCTCCGGCCCCCATGGCCGCGCCAAGCCTTTCCGCGATATGTATCATAAGGCGGCGAATCATCTGGATATTCCGCTGAAACATATCTTGCATGTTGGTGACGACCTGACCACGGATGTTGCTGGTTCGCTACGTTGTGGCATGCAAGCTTGCTGGATTAATGATCGTCAACAAAACCTGATGGCGGCCAGTGATAGCCGATTATTGCCACATATTGAAATTTCACAGTTGGCTTCCCTGACAGCATTGCTATAATCCTCTGCAATAACTCTGTATAAATTCACAGTGGAATGATGTTAAAATCGCCGGAAAACCGGCGATTTGGCTATTTTCCCTTACCCGATAAACGGTGCCTATGGACGTTTCTGATCTGCTCGACAGCCTGAATGAAAAACAACGCGAAGCCGTGGCCGCGCCACGCTGCAACCTGTTGGTACTGGCCGGTGCGGGCAGTGGTAAAACCCGGGTGCTGGTGCATCGCATTGCCTGGCTGTTGTCAGTAGAAAATGCCTCTCCGTACTCCATTATCGCGGTCACCTTTACCAATAAAGCGGCGGCTGAAATGCGCCACCGTATTGAGCATTTGATTGGCACCAGTCAGGGCGGGATGTGGATTGGGACTTTCCACGGTCTGGCGCACCGGTTGCTACGTGCTCACCATATGGATGCCAATCTGCCGCAGGATTTCCAAATCCTCGACAGTGACGACCAACTGCGCTTATTGAAACGCTTGGTTAAAGCATTGAATTTAGATGAAAAACAATGGCCACCACGGCAAGCAATGTGGTACATCAACGGCAAAAAAGATGAAGGGCTACGTCCACAGCATATTGAGAGCTACGGCAACCCGGTCGAAGCCACGTGGCTGCGTATCTATCAAGCCTATCAAGAAGCTTGTGACCGCGCGGGTCTGGTGGATTTTGCCGAGCTATTATTGCGTGCGCACGAGCTGTGGCTGAATAAGCCGCATATTCTGAATCATTATCGCGAGCGCTTTACCAACATTCTGGTGGATGAGTTCCAAGATACTAACAACATCCAATATGCTTGGATTCGCCTGCTGGCGGGGGATCGCTCCAATGTGATGATTGTCGGCGACGACGACCAATCAATTTATGGCTGGCGCGGGGCGCAGGTGGAGAATATCCAGCGCTTCCTGAAAGATTTTCCCGGCGCTGAAACTATCCGATTGGAGCAAAATTACCGTTCAACCAGCAATATTCTGACGGCAGCGAATGCCCTGATTGCCAATAATGACGGCCGCATGGGGAAAAATCTGTGGACTGAAGGCGCTGAGGGCGAGCCAATCTCGCTCTATTGCGCCTTTAATGAGCTGGATGAAGCCCGCTTTGTGGTGAACCGCATTAGAGCCTGGCGCGACAATGGCGGTGCGCTGAATGATTGTGCCATTTTGTATCGCAGCAACGCCCAATCGCGTGTTTTGGAAGAAGCTTTATTGCAGACGGCCACGCCATACCGTATTTATGGCGGTCAGCGTTTCTTCGAACGTCAAGAAATCAAAGATGCATTGGCTTATCTGCGCCTGATGTCCAATCGCAATGATGACGCGGCCTTTGAGCGGGTGGTGAATACACCAACCCGTGGTATTGGAGACCGCACCTTAGATGTGGTGCGCCAGACTGCCCGTGATCGCCAGCTAACGTTGTGGCAATCCACCCGCGCCATGTTGCAGGAAAAAGTGCTGGCAGGCCGTGCGGCTTCTGCGCTGCAGCGTTTTGTCGAGCTGGTGGATTCACTGGCGCATGAAACCGCAGATATGCCGTTGCATGTCCAAACTGACCGAGTGATGCGCGATTCTGGTTTGTGGTCGATGTATGAGCAGGAAAAGGGCGAAAAAGGCCAGGCGCGTATTGAAAACCTTGAAGAACTGGTCAACGCGACCCGTCAATATAGCTATCAGGATGAAGATCAGGATTTGATGCCATTGCAGGCATTTCTCTCACATGCGGCGCTGGAAGCGGGAGAGGGCCAGGCGGATGCTTATCAGGATGCCGTGCAGTTGATGACTCTCCATTCAGCGAAAGGGCTGGAGTTCCCGCAGGTATTCATCGTGGGTATGGAAGAGGGCATGTTCCCCAGCCAGATGGCACTGGATGAAAGTGGGCGGCTGGAAGAGGAACGGCGGTTGGCCTATGTGGGGGTCACCCGCGCGATGCAAAAACTGACACTCTGTTATGCCGAGAGCCGCCGTCTGTATGGTAAAGAAGTGAATCATCGGCCATCACGTTTTATCGGCGAACTGCCGCAGGAGTGTGTTGAAGAAGTGCGGCTGCGCGCGACAGTTTCCCGCCCGGTCAACCACCGCAGCATGGGGACGCCGATGAACGAAAATGACAGTGGCTTCTCACTAGGCCAGCGGGTGCGCCATCCTAAGTTTGGCGAGGGCACCATCGTCAACCTGGAAGGTAGCGGTGAGCATAGTCGGTTGCAAGTGGCTTTCCCCGGCGAAGGTATTAAGTGGCTGGTGGCGGCTTATGCCCGATTAGAAGCTGTCTAAGTTTACCCTGCAATATCAATAGGTTTGGGTAAACCCTGTGACTCAATGCCGCAGCGGTATTAGCGGCTCTCGCTCCCATCCTGAGCCGCCAGTTTTGCATCGGTTTCTGCTTGTAGCAGAATGGCTTTGCCCATCCACTGGGTAACATCCTGAATCCCAGCATCATCTAAATGCCAAATATCTTTCAGCACCATAAACACCTCTGATCCATAAATTAACGAAAATGCATGAATCACCCGTTGCAGTGCTTCTGGTGTTAATTTCCCTTCCAATGGCTCAACCGCCAGCTTTAACAACCGCTTACGGTTACCACGGACTAACTTCTCTTCATTGTTTGGATTGCTGCGGCTATCGGCCCATTGTTGCAAAGACAAGTGCAGCGCGGCTCGCAGCACGCCCTCATGTTGCAACATACGCGGATAAGCAAAAGACAGTAATTCAGCAATACGCTGGTGGGCATCGGGTTGAGTAGGCTGCCATTCCAATATTGGCCCAAGACTCTCATCGACCATGGCAGAAACCAAGGCACTTTGTGTCGGGAAATAGCGGTAAGCCGTGGCACGGGAAAGCTGGGCGGCATTGGCGACTTCAGTTATTGATGGAAATGCGCCTTGTTCATACATTGACATCGCGGTGTCAATAAGTAGCCGCCGGGTTCTAGCCCTGATGGTGGTTAGCGATGGAGGGGCGCGTTCTGGTTTATCTTGATAACTCACGGTCACTCCATGATCTAGAGATCGTATTTTTGCTCACTATAACAAACCGTTCGCACAAATCGCCATGAATGCTCTCCATATTCAGATTATTTTTGAGACTGTAGTCTCATATTTAAGTTATATGCTTTGCGAAAATGATACTACAGTCTCAATATGCTTCTATCTTAACCAACTCGCTTCATTTCTTGTGACATTCCGCATTCATAGAAGGATGTTCAGATGCCCCGTCATATTTTTATCGCGACCACGACAGATACCAAAGGCGATGAGCTGACTTATGTCAGTGAATTGATTAAAGCAACCGGCCTGACGACGGTCACGGTTGATTTATCGACCAAAGCAGGTCAGCACGCTGGCGGCGCTGATATCACGGCCGAAACGGTGGCGAGCCATCATCCTGATGGGCGTCAGGCCGTCTTCTGTGGTGATAGAGGGCGGGCGATAAGTGCGATGGCGGTGGCTTTTGAGCGTTTTATTGCCAGCCGTGATGACGTGGCTGCGCTGTTAGGCTTGGGCGGCTCCGGCGGCACGGCACTGATAACCCCTGCGATGCAAAGTTTACCTATCGGTATTCCTAAGCTGATGGTGTCAACCATGGCTTCTGGTGATGTTTCCGGCTACATCGGTGCCAGTGATATCGCCATGATGTATTCGGTCACTGATATTGCCGGGCTTAATCGTATTTCCCGCCGTGTGCTGAGCAATGCGGCCCATCAAATTGCCGGTGCGGTTTATTTTGCGCAAAAAGAAGAAATCGCGACCAATGATAAACCGGCGCTGGGTTTGACCATGTTTGGTGTGACAACCCCCTGTATTCAAGCGGTTAGCGCGGCATTATCGGCAGAATATGATTGTTTAGTGTTCCATGCGACCGGCAGCGGCAGCAAAGCGATGGAAAAATTGGCCGAAAGCGGCTTACTGGCAGGGGCGCTGGATTTGACCACCACCGAGGTCTGCGACCTGTTATTTGGTGGGGTATTAGCATGCGGCCCAGAAAGGTTTGATGCTATTGCTCACAGCCAAATTCCTTACGTCGGCTCTTGCGGTGCATTAGATATGGTTAATTTTGGTAACCCCGCCACCATTCCGACGAAATATGCCGACCGCTTGTTCTATGAGCACAATGCGCAAGTCACATTGATGCGTACCTCCGAGCAAGAAAACATTGAGATGGCGCGCTGGATTGGCGAGAAGCTTAACCGCTGCGAAGGCGAGGTGCGTTTCTTAATTCCACTGGGCGGATTTTCAGCGCTAGACGCACCGGGCCAACCTTTCTGGGATGAAAAAGCACTGAAAGCTTTTATCCACACGCTGGAAGAAACCGTGATTCAAACTGAAAAACGCCGTCTGGTGCACTATCCATTCAATATTAATGACCCACAGTTTGCCCAAGCTGCGGTAGAAAACTTTAAAGAAATAGCAAAGAGCCGATCCCATTAGGGCCATTACTGCTCACTGTAAACTTCGTGGAGAAGCATATGCCAAAATTTCAACGCCAGGCCATATTGGCTAAATTCCGGGAAATGATTGCCCGCCGTGAGCCGATTATCGGCGGCGGTGCGGGTACAGGTTTGTCGGCCAAATGTGAAGAAGCCGGCGGTATTGATCTTATCGTCATCTATAACTCGGGCCGTTATCGCATGGCCGGTCGCGGTTCGCTGGCCGGTCTGCTGGCCTACGGCAATGCCAATGAAATTGTGGTCGACATGGCAAAAGAAGTGTTGCCAGTGGTCAAGAACACGCCGGTGCTAGCGGGGGTCAATGGTACTGACCCGTTCTGTCAGTTTGACCACTTCTTGGATCAACTGAAAGCATTGGGCTTTTCTGGTGTGCAGAATTTCCCAACAGTGGGTTTAATTGACGGGAATTTCCGCGCTAACCTTGAAGAAACTGGCATGGGCTATGGTCTGGAAGTGGACATGATTCGTCTGGCTCACGAGAAAGATTTACTCACCACGCCGTATATTTTCAGTGCCGAAGATGCTGTCGCCATGACTCAAGCGGGGGCCGATATTATTGTTCCTCATATGGGGCTGACCACCGGCGGCAATATTGGTGCTGACACCGCGTTGAAGCTGGCTGACTGTGTGCCTCTGATTAATGAATGGGCCGCTGCCGCAAAAGCGGTGCGCGAAGATGTGATTGTGTTGTGTCACGGCGGGCCGATTTCTACCCCAGAAGATGCTCAATACATCTTGGATAATTGTCCGCAATGTGATGGTTTCTACGGTGCCAGCTCCATGGAGCGGTTACCAACAGAAATTGCACTGACGGATACCACTAAGCAGTTTAAAAATATAAAACGTTGATTGTTTTGCCAATACCAAGGGAAAGCCTGTTCGTGATTTTTGCTGGATTATCAGCTAAATAAAGATGCAGGATACACAAAACCGAAGTCGAAGCTGGCTTCGGTTTTTTACTGATATTATTACTGATAGCGCGCGCCAATATCAGCCGTCGCATACCACGCCAATAGGTTGCTGACTTTCGCTTCACCCTCGGCGGGTGACCAACTGGCGAAGTATTCGGCAGTAATGGGCTGGTAAGGGCCGTGTTTAACTTCAAAAATAACCGCCCCTTCTTCCAGTGAGAGCACGGCGTGCCACACATTAGCGGGGATCTCCAGAATAGCGGTTTCCTGGCCCAATAGCGCACGGTGGGTGACTTTTCCTGCATCATCAAACAGCAGCACAATAAAGCTGCCGTGTAATGCTGTCAGTAATTCCCAAGTGTGAGGGTGGCGATGAGGGCGAACATAAGTCTCTGGCTCCATCGCAATCGCCAGGCGCTGTATGGGGTCGTCGAGCTGTGGGTGGAAGTTAAGATTGGCTCTCTGACGCGGTGACTGCTGGGCTTGCTGGCTCAACTGCACCAGAGTTTGTTGGGTGATTTGCTTCATTTTGGTCAAATATCCTTAAGAGTGGCTGACTGTAATCTAGCGTAAACAGAGCGATGTTATACCTGTCATACTTCAAGCTGCATATGTGTTGGCTGCTTTCACTACTCGGCCCGTCCATGGGCCTCGCCTCTGCTAGGCCGCTGCAAGCAGCGTTCAAATCTGCTCCCCGCAGATTTGTCACCCCAGTCACTTACTTGTGTAAGTTCTTGGGGATTAATGAGCCTCATCCTTGAGGCTCACCCTGCGGGCTAGCATAAATGCTGTTCAAATCGGTTCCCGACCGATTTGTCACTCACTTGCCGCCTTTCTGCAACTCGAATTATTTAAGGTATATAGCTGCGTGCTGTTGGATAATAAATCTTGCCGCTCAGAACTAAAAATTGTGCTCATGAATTAACACCTTTTAACCGGTTGACAGCCTTTTTCTTCTCGGCGTAACATGCGCGCACTATTCTTGATGAGGACATTCGCCTTGGACACACCCAGTAGATACTGGCTCAATAACCTGTTCATAGGGTGCAACTTCTAAGGCTATCCTCATATTTGCTGATAGCCTTCGTGGTTGTCAGCGGCCCCGCTAAACCGCCGCTGTGAGTCAGATCTCCTTATGGTCTGAAACAAAGGGTATTTCAATACTGACCTGTTTCTGTGCTTCAATGCGTTTTCCCTATCCATCACCGCAAGGGAGTTTTGGCACATGCTGAGCGCATTTAAATTAAGTAACAATCGCTTATCCCGTTTGGAGCTGGATGAATCAGATGACCTGACTTCCTCACTTTGGGTCGATTTAGTCGAGCCAGAAGAGGGTGAGCGGGAACGCGTCCAGAATGAGTTAGGGCAAAGCCTGGCCACGCGGCCAGAGTTGGACGACATCGAGGCCTCCGCGCGATTCTTTGAAGACGAAGATGGCCTGCATATCCACTCCTTCTTCTATTATGAAGATGCTGACGACCACGCCGGTAACTCAACTGTGGCATTTACTATTCGTGATGGCCGCCTGTATACCCTGCGCGAACGCGAATTACCGGCATTCCGCTTGTATCGCATGCGCGCGCGCAACCAAACACTGGTTGACGGCAACGCCTATGAATTGCTGCTAGATTTGTTTGAAACTAAAATTGAGCAGCTGGCAGATGAAATCGAGAATATTTACAGCGACTTGGAAGCCTTGAGCCGCGTCATCATGGAAGGCCAGCAGGGCGATGAATATGATGCTGCGCTCTCCACACTGGCAGAACAGGAAGATATCGGCTGGAAAGTCCGGTTGTGTCTAATGGATACCCAGCGGGCGCTGAATTTCTTGGTGCGTAAGGCCCGTTTACCCAGTGGCCAGTTGGAACAGGCCCGTGAGGTACTGCGCGATATCGAATCTCTGTTGCCGCACAATGAATCTTTGTTCCAGAAAGTTAACTTCTTAATGCAAGCGGCGATGGGTTTTATCAACATCGAGCAGAACCGCATTATCAAGATCTTCTCGGTGGTGTCGGTGGTGTTCCTGCCGCCCACCTTGGTGGCGTCCAGCTACGGGATGAACTTTGAATTTATGCCGGAATTGCGCTGGTCGTTTGGTTACCCAGGGGCAATCAGTTTGATGATTATTGCCGGGTTAGCGCCATATCTCTATTTCAAACGCAAGAACTGGCTTTAACCTTCGCCCTTGAAGTTGCAGGGGTGTTAGCTGCGTTCACGCACCCGAATCACTTACTTGTGTAAGCTCATCGGGATGAGTTCGCTTGCTGCCTACCTGCAACGTCAAGTTCTTTGGTTATCAATTCATCGCTCAATGAGTAACCGGCATTTTTGTAGGCTTGATAACTAGGCACGCAGCTTGCGTTGGGTGTAAAGCGCATCCAACGTGAACAGTAACAGCGCCGCCCAGATAAAGACGAAAGTGACCATCTTATCGTTGCCGATAGTCTCGCCATAGAAAGTGACCGCCAGAATAAACATCAGCGTCGGCCCCAGATATTGGAAGAAGCCCAGTGTCGAAAGGCGCAAGCGGGTGGCGGCGGCGGTGAAGAACAGCAGCGGAATAGTGGTAATCACCCCCGCAGCAGCTAACAGAATATTCAGCGACCAGGCATTGGCCCCCATGTGGCTGGTCGGGCTGTCGGCAATAAAGAACAGGTAAACTGCCGCAATCGGCAATAGCCACATTGTTTCAACCAACATGCCGGTTTGGGCATCAATCCCCAGTTTTTTGCGAATTAAGCCATATAACGCAAAGGTAATCGCCAGGCCCAAACCAATCACGGGCAGTGAACCAAATTGCCACAGCTGAATGAGCACCCCGCCGAACGCCAGTGCCACCGCAACCCATTGCATGCGACGAAAACGCTCGCCGAGAAATAGCATGCCAAATAACACGTTGACCAACGGGTTAATAAAGTAACCCAGACTGGCTTCCAGCATGTGGTTGTGGTTGACCGCCCAAATGAATAATAGCCAGTTACTGGCGATTAGTACGGCGGTAACAGCCAGTAATAACAAACGTTTACGGTTTTTAATGGCGCGGCGAACTTGGGGCCAATTGCGGCTGACAGTCAGTAAAATCAGCATAAAGAAAAATGACCAAATAATCCGATGAGTCAAAATTTCATCAGCCGGCACCTGTTGGATGAGCTTGAAATAAGCAGGGGCAATACCCCAAATAAAATAGGCAGCCAGCGCAAAAAAAATGCCCTGACGGGTTCGTTGTTTATCCATGGTGTGGCTCAGAACAAGAAAGGAGATGCGGTGAGTGTACTTAACTTCACGTTATTATTCATCACCGCAATAGGTCGCATCAGCCAACCAAATAGGTCGCAGTTGCGCTGGCGATATGCATTTGGTTTTCATTATGCAATTCAACTCTGGCAACAGACACCTTGTTACCACTGCGTAAGATGCTGCTGCTGGCAGTAAAGTGCTCACCACGGCCAGGGCGCAAATAGTCGACGCGCAGGTCGATGGTGCCCATTTTCGCCAGCTTCATTTGCAGTTGTTCCTGAATCAGTGGTTCATGGCGAACCAGACTATTCCCAACACATACCAGACCAGCGGCAACATCTAACACTGCGGCAATAACACCGCCGTGCAATATCCGCTGCGCAATATTACCGACCAGCTTGTCATTATTATCAAAAGTAATTTCGGCGTAATCTTGCTCGAAACGAGTTAATTTTAATCCCAATTCGCGGTTAAATGGCATGTGATAAACAAAAATTTCACCAATAAGGCTACGGGCACTTTCCAGTGTTAAAGGTGTTACAGGCATTATTTTTCTCTTAAAAGATAATTTCTCATGTTATTAGTTTGTTTATTTTATGCTCCTATTTTGTTGTTTTCCAGTCGTTAAATCATAAATATAAACAACACTAATCTCAGATAACATTTGTGTGTAGAATGAGCTGTTTTCATTACAAATAGAAATAATTCGTAAAACGATGAGGGAATTATGGGTAGATTTTGGCAGGTTTTAATCGCGTTATTACTGGTGCCAACATTGGCGCAAGCAGAAGAAGCAACGGTTGAGAAAATTCATGACGCACCGACAGTGCGTGGCAGCATTATCGCGGCGATGTTGCAGGATCACGACAATCCGTTCTTACTTTATCCGTATGAAACAAACTATTTGTTATACACCTATACCAGCGATATCAATAAAGATGCGATAAGCTCTTATGATTGGGCGCAGAATGCCAATAAGGATGAAGTTAAATTCCAACTGAGTTTAGGCTTCCCTATCTGGCGCGGTATTGCCGGTGATAACTCGTTGCTGGGTGCGTCTTATACTCAACGTTCCTGGTGGCAAGCATCGAACAAAGATGAATCTTCACCTTTCCGTGAAACCAACTACGAACCGCAAGTGTTCCTGGCATGGGCCACAGATTATGAGCTGGCGGGCTGGACATTCCGTGAAGTAGAGTTTGGTTATAATCACCAATCTAACGGCAAAGCCGATCCAACCTCACGTAGCTGGGATCGCGTTTATACCCGCTTCATGGCACAACGCGGCAACTTGGAAATTGACCTGAAACCTTGGTATCGTTTGCCCGAAAATGATGCCAAAGATGACAACCCGGATATCAATAAATACATGGGTTATTACCGCCTGAAAGTGGGCTATGCTCTGGGTGAAAGTGTGTTTAGTCTGGATGGTCGCTATAACTGGAATACGGGTTACGGCGGTGCTGAAATGGGCTGGAGCTACCCGATTACCAAGCATGTTCGTTTCTATACCCAAGTGTTCAGTGGCTATGGTGAGTCAATGATTGACTATAACTTTAGGCAAACACGGGTGGGTGTGGGTATCATGTTGAATGATGTCCTTTAACGTCATCCGGCGTTAGAAAAGTTTCAGACACAGGCCGGTTCACCGGCCTGTGCAGATCTCATAGTTGGGGAATAGTGTGTCAACCGCCGCAGTGATAAATAGGGAGTTACTGGCACAGCAAGTATTGCGAGATACTTTCGGCTACCAGCAATTTCGGCCCGGACAACAAGAAATTATCAATGCCACCCTATCAGGGCAAGACTGTCTGGTAGTGATGCCAACGGGCGGTGGTAAATCTTTGTGCTATCAGATACCGGCATTGGTGACGGATGGCCTAACGTTGGTGGTCTCCCCCTTAATCTCTCTGATGAAAGACCAGGTTGACCAACTGCTGGCCTATGGTGTGGGCGCGGGGTGCTTAAACTCATCACAAACTCGTGAGCAGCAATTGGCGGTGATGGACGGGTGCCGCAGTGGTCAAATTAAACTGCTGTATATCGCACCGGAACGGCTGGTGATGGAGAGTTTTCTCGACCAACTACATCAGTGGCGTCCTGCGCTGTTGGCGGTGGATGAGGCGCACTGCATCTCTCAATGGGGCCATGATTTCCGCCCGGAATACCGTGCCCTTGGTCAGTTAAAGCAACGTTTCCCTGATTTACCGGTAATAGCGCTGACCGCGACGGCTGATGAAGCCACGCGTGGGGATATCGTGCGGCTGCTCAATCTGGAAAACCCCTTAATTCAGGTCAGCAGCTTTGACCGCCCCAATATTCGCTACACGCTGGTAGAGAAGTTCAAACCGCTGGATCAACTGTGGCGTTTTGTTCAAGACCAGCGCGGCAAAAGTGGCATTATTTACTGCAATAGCCGGGCAAAAGTGGAAGACACCACCGCGCGGCTACAAAGCCGTGGTTTAAGTGTGGCGGCTTACCATGCTGGGCTGGACAATGAGCGGCGGGCGCAGGTACAGGAAGCTTTCCAGCGCGATGACTTGCAAGTGGTGGTTGCCACCGTGGCTTTCGGCATGGGGATTAACAAACCCAACGTCCGCTTTGTGGTGCATTTTGATATTCCGCGCACCATCGAATCTTATTATCAGGAAACAGGGCGTGCCGGGCGTGATGGTTTGCCCGCTGAGGCGATGTTGCTGTATGACCCGGCCGATATGGCGTGGTTACGCCGCTGTCTGGAAGAAAAACCGGCCGGCGCACAACAGGATATTGAGCGGCACAAACTCAATGCGATGGGGGCTTTTGCCGAAGCGCAAACTTGCCGCCGATTGGTGTTGCTGAACTATTTTGGTGAGGGCAAGCAGCAGCCATGCGGTAACTGCGATATTTGTTTGGATCCGCCAAAGCGCTATGATGGGCTGGCTGATGCGCAAAAAGCGCTGTCTTGTGTGTATCGGGTCGGGCAACGGTTTGGTTTGGGCTATATCGTCGAGGTGCTGCGCGGGGCAAATAATCAGCGCATTCGTGAGTTTGGTCATGACAAACTGTCGGTCTATGGCATTGGTCGCGAGCAAAGCCATGAGCACTGGGTCAGTGTGTTGCGCCAGCTAATTCACCTTGGGTTACTGAGCCAAAATATCGCGATGTTCTCTGCTTTGCAGTTGACCGAGGCCGCGCGTCCGGTATTACGTGCTGAATTGCCATTACAATTGGCGGTGCCGCGTATTCAGAGTTTGAAAGTGCGCAGCAGTGCTAATCAAAAATCCTACGGCGGCAATTACGATCGCAAATTATTCGCCAAATTGCGTAAATTGCGCAAATCTATCGCCGACGAAGGCAATATTCCGCCTTATGTGGTGTTTAACGACACCACCTTGTTGGAGATGGCGGAGCAGATGCCGATCACGGCCAGTGAGCTGTTGAGTGTCAGTGGCGTCGGGCAACGTAAGTTGGAGCGCTTTGGCGCGCCGTTTATGGCGATGATCCGCGACCACGTAGATAACAACGACGACTAACAGGTCGCCTTTCCTGCTATGAGAATCTCATTATGCTAATGCTATTTCTGACTGTCGCGCTAGTGCATTTGGTGGCTCTGATGAGCCCCGGCCCGGATTTCTTTTTTGTCTCACAAACCGCGGCCAGCCGCTCACGGCGCGAAGCCATGATGGGTGTGGTCGGTATTTCGCTGGGGATTGTGGTTTGGGCCGGTGTCGCCCTGATGGGGCTAAATCTCATTTTGCAGAAAATGGCGTGGTTACATGAAATCATTATGGTCGGCGGTGGGTTATATCTGTGCTGGATGGGTTGGCAACTGCTGAAATCCGCCCGTTCCAAACAAGATACTTCAGAAAGTGAGGTGCAAGTTGCACTTCCTGCGCGTGGCCGGACTTTCGTGCGTGGTTTTCTGACTAATTTATCGAACCCCAAAGCGGTTATCTATTTCGGCAGCGTATTTTCATTGTTTGTTGGTGATAATGTGACTGCTGGCGCACGCTGGGGTTTATTTGTACTGATTGTGGCGGAAACTTTTATATGGTTTAGCATTGTAGCCTGCGTCTTTGCTTTACCGGTGATGCGCCGTGGCTATCAACGGTTATCTAAATGGATTGATGGGCTGGCAGGGGTGTTATTCACCGGTTTTGGTATCCACCTAATATTATCCCGCTAGCGATTTCCCCGACCGGTGAATTACCCAGTTGGGGGCATCATAACGGCTTTATACTTTTCGTACGGTGGCCAGTAATGCGCCTATCAACATGAATAAGCTACCAAATATTCTGTTCAATAATTTCATTTGCTGCGGTGATTTAATCCAACCTGCGATTCGCGTAGCAAGAGTCGCGTAACCCATCATCACGATAATATCGACTATCACACTGGTGCTGCCGAGAATCAGATATTGCGCCACTTGCGGTTGATGCGGCAGGACAAATTGTGGAAACAACGCGGCCAGAAAAACAATGCTTTTCGGGTTGGTCAGGTTGACGAACACCGCGCGTTTAAACAGCTTGCGCCGTGGCAGGCTGTTCGCTAATGCATGCAAGTCCAGCGCCCCGGCGGCGCGCCATTGTTGTATGCCAAGCCAAATTAAGTAAGCCGCTCCGAGCCATTTTAACAGCTCAAATGCCAGCAGAGATTGTGAAATCAGTGCGCCAAGGCCCACCCCGACCAGCACAATATGCACAGCCAGCCCCAATTGTAATCCGCAGATGGAGGCAATCACGCCGCGCGTACCATGACTGATGGTGGTGCTCATAGTATTGATGGCACCCGATCCGGGGGACAAACTGAGAATAATTGTGGTCAGCAGATAAGTTAACCACCAGTCTAAGGTCATTGGCAAAACTCCCAGAATGCATAAATTTATGCCACAATACTCTATTGCTAATCAATGTGCTATGGCTCACAGAGTACCCAATGACTCCAGCCAAAGGATGCAATCAGCTATGATTTATAACGTTATATTATATCGGGCCGCACTATGCTGTTAGAGACAAACTATGCCGCTATAGAGACAAACTATGTCGTTATAGAGACACACTATGCCGTTAGATAATAGCTGGTTGACCCGTGAAGAGCAGTTTGCTGCTTTTGTTAACGGCCCATTGTTAGATTTTTGGCAGCAGCGGGATGAAGACGAGTTTATGGGGGTCGATAATATCCCCATTCGCTATGTTCGTTTTTGCTCACCTCAACATACCCGCGTGGTGGTGGTGGTGCCTGGTCGCATTGAAAGTTACGTCAAATACCCCGAAGTAGCTTATGATCTATTCCAGCAAGGCTATGATGTTATAGTGTTGGATCATCGTGGTCAGGGGCGATCAGGGCGTATACTGGAGGATGGTAACCGCGGTCATGTGATCAAATTTGATGATTACATTGAAGATTTTGCGCAGTTGGTGCAGCGCGAAATAACCGGTAGCCATTATCAGCAGCGTTTTGCACTGGCCCATTCTATGGGGGGCGCAATTCTGACGCGCTTTTTGGCGCAGCAGCCAGAGGCATTTGATGCCGTGGCGCTTTGTGCGCCCATGTTTGGCATCCATTTGCCGATGCCGGGCTGGCTGGCTCACCGGATTGTCGACTGGGCTGAAAAGCATCAAAAACTGCGGGATTATTACGCCATCGGCACTGGGCAATGGCGGCCATTACCCTATATGGTCAATATGTTGACTCACAGCCGTGAGCGCTATCGCCGCTATTTGCGCCAATATGCGGATACACCAGAAATCCGTGTCGGCGGGCCAACTTATCATTGGATCCGTGAAAGCATGCTGGTGGGTGAGCAAATTATCGCCCAGGCAGACAAAATTACTACGCCGGTTCTGTTACTACAGGCCAGTGAGGATCGGGTAGTGCATAACCCGGCCCATAATGCATTTTCTCAGGCAATGATTCTGGCGGGGCACCCTTGCGAAGGGGGGCAGCCTAAGGTCATTCAAGGTGCACGCCATGAGATCCTGTTCGAGCGGGACACCCTGCGTGCCGAGGCGCTAAGCGCCATATTGCGTTTTTTTGCGCAACATAACTCTTCTTTGCAACATAAACATTGTCTGCAACATAAACAATCCGTCGGCCGGTAAATCCCGACACCACCAGAGGTTAGAACATACCGCTATGTATCATGTTGTTGCTTCCGATTTAGATGGCACCCTGCTGTCACCTGACCACATATTGACGCCTTATACCAAAGAGACACTCAAGTTGCTGACGCAGCGCGATGTGCACTTTGTGTTTGCGACTGGCCGCCACCATATTGATGTGGCCCAAATCCGCGACAACCTGGATATCAGCGCCTTTATGATAACCTCCAACGGCGCGCGTGTGCATAACACCGCAGGGGAGCTGATTTTCAGTCATAACCTCGATGCTGACATTGCCCGTGATTTGTACAATATTGAACATCACAATTCAGATATTCTGACCAACGTCTATTTGAATGATGAATGGTATATGAACCGCGAAAGCCCTGAACAGGAAGAGTTTTTCCGCGAGTCGGTGTTCAAATATCAAGTGTTCGAGCCAGCTTTGCTGCCGACTGACGGGGTGTGTAAGGTTTACTTCACCTGCGAAGATCACGATAAATTATTGATTTTGGAAGAAGCCATCAATGCACGTTGGGGCGATCGGGTGAATGTCAGCTTCTCTTTCCCGACCTGTCTGGAAGTGATGGGCGGCGGGGTGTCCAAGGGCCATGCGCTTGAGCAAGTGTCTAAAATTATTGGTTATTCATTGAAAGAATGTATCGCGTTTGGCGATGGTATGAATGATCTGGAAATGCTGTCTATGTCGGGCAAGGGCTGCATCATGCGCGATGCTCATCAGCGCCTAAAAGATATGTTACCGAACCTGGAAGTGATCGGCTCAAATGCCGATGACGCAGTACCCCATTATCTGCGCAAGATGTTTTTAGGTACTGATAAGTAACTGATTCATTGCAGTAAAAAAAATGGCGCACTGTAGATGAGTGCGCCATTTCTTATATTAAGTTATCTCAGATGCTAAGTTATCCCAGATAAATCACTTACTGGTGTTGTCCCTGTTTTTGCAGGAATTGCACACCCTTATCTGGGAAGTCGGTAAATACCCCGTCAACCCCGGCTTGATTGTAAATAATATCAAACAGTTGGTTTACATCAGTGGCGTATTTAGGCAGTTTGTCCGCGCGGATAGTAAACGGATGCACCATCATATTGCTGGCATGCGCTTCCTTGACCATATCCGTCAGCTTGATGTTATCTGGTGTCGAGGTTTCCACCACCAGCATATGGTAGTCTGGGCCGATGCCGTCAGCATATTGCGCGATTTTCTTCATTGCGCCTGGCTTGAACATCCAGTCATAGCTGTAATTAACCCACTCACCATTAGGTTTCTGTTCGTAGGTTTCTTTCCAGTCAGTGTAAGCCACCAGTTGAACCAGTTTCAGGTCCATGCCCATCTTGGGTTCCAGCTCATTTTTGATACGTTTTAATTCATTGGCATCAAAGCATTGCAGATAGACTTTATCGGCTTTGGTGGTGTAACCGTACTGTTTTAACACTTCCAACACTTTGGTAGAAATGTCCTTACCTTCTTGCTTATGGAACCATGGCGCTTTGATTTCAGGGTAGATACCGATATTTTTACCGGTCGAATGATTCAGCCCCTGAACAAATTCAATCTCTTCCTGGAAAGTGTGCACACGGAAATCAGACTTGCCCATTGGGAAGCGGCCCGGATAGCTCTGCACTTTCTTACCATCTTTACCAATATCAAAGCCTTCGGTAAATTTCAGTGACTTGATTTCTGGTAGCGTAAAGTCAATAGCGTAATAACGACCATCTTTACGGGCGCGGTCAGGGAAGCGATCGGCGACATCTGTTACCCGGTCAAGATAATGGTCATGGAGAACTACTAACTCATTATCTTTGGTCATCACCAAATCTTGCTCAAGATAATCAGCGCCCTGTGCGTAGGCCATAGCTTTGGCGGGCAGTGAGTGCTCCGGCAAGTAGCCACTGGCACCGCGGTGCGCGATGACAACTTTATCTGCTGATTTATCTTGGGCTAAGGGTTCCGCTGCCTGTGCCATGCCGACGACTGAGGATGCCAGAATCATGCTCGCTATCAGTGATTTGATGTGGGTTTGCATTGATATTATTCCTTTTATCAATTTCAGGGTATGAAAAAGGCTGTGTCGCTATTCATCCATATAGATAACGGCACAGCCTGTAAGCTACTTGATCATTTGGATATTATTTTTTATCCAGCTCGGCCTGTCTGGCCAGTTCAGCGTGATGTTTTTTCTCACTGAACATGACGACGATCAATAACAGAACAGCGATAATGCTGCCGCCGATCATCACCATAAAGCCGCCGTCCCAACCGAAGTAGTCAACGGTGTAACCAACAATGGCGCTGGCCGCAACCGAGCCACCCAGATAACCGAACAAACCGGTAAAGCCTGCGGCAGTACCCGCCGCTTTTTTCGGCGCTAATTCAAGGGCATGCAAGCCAATTAACATCACCGGGCCGTAAATCAGGAAGCCGATAGTGATCATACAGGCCATATCGATACCTGGGTTACCGACCGGGTTCAGCCAGTAAATAATGGTCGCGATAGTCACCAGTGTCATAAAGAACACACCGGTGGCACCACGGTTACCTTTAAATACTTTGTCGGACATCCAACCACACAGCAGCGTCCCTGGAATACCAGCGTATTCATACAGGAAATAAGCCCATGAGGATTTATCCAGTGCGAAGTGTTTGACTTCTTTCAGGTAGGTTGGTGACCAGTCGAGGATGCCGTAACGCAGCAAATAAACAAACACGTTAGCAATCGCGATATACCACAACAATTTGTTGGGCAAGATGTATTGCATAAAGATTTGTTTCGCGGTCAGCTCTTCTTCCGCTTCTTTGCTGTAGTCATCCGGATAGTCGTTTTTGTACTCTTCAATCGGTGGCAAGCCCACAGATTGAGGCGTATCACGCATTAGGCCGAAGACAATCAATGCCACCAATATGGCACCGAAAGCGGGCATATAGAGCGCAGCTTTCCAGTCGTTAAACCATGCCATACCCAGCAAGAACAGCAATGGCGGCAAGCCACCACCGACGTTATGGGCGCAGTTCCAGACAGAAACGATACTGCCGCGTTCTTTCTTCGACCACCAGTGCACCATGGTACGGCCACATGGCGGCCAACCCATTCCCTGGAACCAGCCGCATAAGAACAGCAGCACAAACATCACGGCGATACTGGATGTTGCCCAAGGGACGAACCCCATAAACAGCATCACGGCTGCGGAGAGAATCAAACCGGCAGAGAGGAATACGCGTGGATTCGAACGGTCAGACACCGAACCCATGATGAATTTTGAGAAGCCATAAGCAATAGAAATACCGGATAGTGCGAAGCCCAGATCCCCACGAGAGAAACCTTGTTCGATCAAATACGGCATGGCCAGAGTAAAGTTTTTACGCACCAGATAGTAGGCCGCGTAACCGAAGAAGATGCCCATGAAGATTTGCCAGCGTAAACGGCGGTAAGTGGGATCAACCTGGTCTGCGGGAAGCCTGGCCACATGTGGCGCGGGCTTAAAAATACTCAACATGAGTGCCTCCGATGGTTTTTTTGTAATTTTTGACTCCGGTATAGCCTGGTATCTACCCGGTGGTAAGCGCTGCCGATGATTAAACGGCAAAGCAACTGTCGTTTATGTTCCATAACGAGCGTCATACTAGATAAGATTGCGAAACTTATCTGTGAGTGATGGCGCATTTGTTACAGTTATATGAAAGCGGCGGCAATTCTGAGCGATTGGTTAACATTTTGAAACCGCTAATGACAAATTACCTGTGACTTTGATCACAATCATGGTTTTTATGCGCCATATTGTTTTCGTTTTTGGTTCGTTTTTGTTCCTTATCAAACAATATCCATAAAGACTGTGGCTCAATAGACTCATAATTAGCCGTCAGGCGGCTGTCTGATAATATGGGGTCTTTCATGACGAACAGTTCTCCTTACACAGAAACGGATGTCATCATCATTGGTGGTGGCGCGACGGGTGCTGGAATAGCTCGAGACTGTGCTCGGCGGGGTTTGGCCTGTACTCTGCTCGAGCGGCATGACATTGCCACCGGCGCGACAGGCCGTAACCATGGCTTATTACACAGTGGTGCGCGTTATGCTGTGACTGACGGCGAATCCGCGCGTGAATGTATTGAAGAAAACCGGATTCTCAAACGCATTGCCCGCCATTGTATTGAGCAAACAGATGGTTTGTTTATCACCTTGCCGGAAGACTCCTTGGAATATCAGGCGCAATTTATTGCGCGCTGTCAGGAGGCGGGGATCGACGCCGAAGCCATTGATCCAAAACAAGCATTGCGGCTCGAACCTGCTGCTAACCCCGCGCTAATTGCTGCCGTCCGCGTGCCCGATGGCACTGTTGACCCCTTCCGCCTCACCGCCGCCAATATGTTGGATGCCCGTGAGCACGGGGCCAATGTACTCACTTATCATCAAGTTATCGGATTATTACGTCAGGGTGACCGGGTGAGCGGCGTGCGCGTTTTCGACAGTAAAAATCAGCGTCAATATGATATCCATGCGCAAATCGTGGTCAATGCCGCGGGGATCTGGGGTCAGCACATTGCTGAATATGCTGATCTTCGTATCCGCATGTTTCCTGCCAAAGGCGCGCTGTTGATCCTCGGTCATCGGATCAACAACATGGTGATCAACCGCTGCCGTAAACCGGCTGATGCCGACATTTTGGTGCCAGGCGATACTATTTCACTGATTGGCACCACCTCCACCCATATTGAATATGATCAGATAGACAATATGGTAGTAACGGCACAAGAGGTGGATACCTTAATTCGCGAAGGCTCAAAATTATCACCGCAATTGGCGCAAACGCGCATTTTACGCGCTTATGCCGGAGTCAGGCCGCTGGTCGCTAGTGATGATGATCCTTCAGGGCGTAATGTCAGCCGTGGCATCGTCTTGCTCGACCACGCCAGCCGTGATGGGTTGGAGGGCTTTATCACCATCACTGGCGGCAAGTTGATGACTTACCGGCTGATGGCGGAGTGGGCAACAGATAAAGTCTGTGAAAAGCTCGGTGTAACAGCGGCTTGCACCACGGCCCAAGAGCCACTTCCCGGTTCACAGCAATCAGCAGAACAAACGCTCAGCAAAGTGATTTCTTTGCCCGCCAGTATTCGCGGCTCAGCCGTTTATCGTCATGGCGACCGCGCGACCCAGTTATTAGCCGGAAACCGTCTGGACAACAGTTTAGTGTGTGAATGCGAGGCGGTCACCGCCGGTGAAGTGCGCTATGCCATTGAATCTTTGTCAGTTAATAACCTATTGGATTTACGCCGCCGCACTCGCGTTGGCATGGGGACGTGCCAGGGAGAGCTTTGCGCTTGCCGGGCGGCGGGCTTACTCAGCCGTTTTAAAGTGACCACACCGCAACAATCCCGTGAACAACTTGGCCAGTTTTTGAATGAGCGTTGGAAAGGGGTGCGCCCAATAGCTTGGGGCGACGCTTTGCGGGAAAGTGAGTTTACCCATTGGGTTTATCAAGGGCTATGTGGTCTGGATGATAGCCCGAGTGCGGCCAATGAGCAGGAGAAACGCGATGAAATTTGATGTGATTATCATCGGCGGCGGGTTAGCTGGGCTGGCTTGCGGTATCCGCCTCGCCGAGCAAGGCAAATATTGCGCGATTGTCAGCGCCGGTCAAAATGCACTGCATTTTTCCTCCGGTTCTTTGGATCTGTTGGCGAAATTGCCCAATGGGCAGGCGGTCAGCCAGCCACTCTCTGCGCTTGAAACCTTAGCGGAGCTAACGCCTGAGCATCCTTATAGCAAAATGGGGCAAACAGGGTCGGTGGGCGAGCTCGCGTATCAAGCTGAATCCCTGTTAAGCCGCTGCGGGCTGAATCTGGTCGGCAGCGCGGCTGAAAATCACTTGCGCCTGACCCCGCTGGGCAGCTGCCGCCCCACGTGGTTGAGTTCGTCGGATATTCCCGTCGCGCCATTAAAAGGCCCGCTACCCTGGCAAAAAGTGGCGGTGATTGGCATTGAAGGATTCCTCGATTTTCAGCCACAGATGGTGGCCAGTGCTTTGCAGGAGCAGGGCGTTGAAGCCACAGCAGATTATCTGCATTTACCGGCGCTCGACCGTTTACGCGATAATCCCAGTGAATTTCGTGCGGTGAATATTGCGCGGGTGCTGGATTTGCCCGAAAACCGGCAACCGCTGGCCGATGAACTGGCGCGATTGTCATCAACAGCGGAAATGATTTTACTGCCAGCCTGCATTGGGCTGGATGAATCAGCACCCTTAGAGGCGCTGCGCGCGGCGGTGGGCAAACCGATTCAATTGTTGCCAACATTGCCGCCGTCATTGCTCGGCATGCGCTTACATCAAGCGCTGCGTCGTCGTTTTCAGCAATTAGGCGGCATTGTTATGCCGGGTGATGCGGTATTGCGCGCCGAACTGGTCGGAAACCGAATTACCGGGCTGTATAGCCGCAATCATGGCGATATTCCGTTGCGGGCGGCTCAGATGGTGCTGGCGAGTGGCAGTTTCTTCAGTAATGGGCTGGTGGCGACTTTTGAGCATATCTATGAACCCATACTGGATTTGGATATTTTATCACTGCCAAACCGCGCAGATTGGAGCCACAGCAATATGTTTGCGCCGCAACCTTATTTGCAATTTGGCGTGAACACCGATAACCGGTTACGGGCGCTGCGTGGCGGTGTCGCACTGGATAACTTGCATGTTATTGGCGCTGTTCTCGGCGGCTATGACCCGCTGCAACAGGGGTGTGGTGCAGGGGTTTCATTGACCAGTGCATTGTTCGTGGCAGAGCAGATTGTCAGCGCTATGGGGGTGACATTATGACAGCGTTACCGCAGCACAAAAGCGCTCAGGATGAGCCTCTCTCTCAGCATCAACATTTGGCACGGGATAACAGCTTTGAAAGTTGTATCAAATGTACGGTTTGCACCACATATTGCCCGGTAGCGAAAGTTAACCCGCTTTATCCGGGGCCAAAACAGGCTGGCCCCGATGGTGAGCGCCTGCGTTTGAAAGATCCGGCGCTGTATGACGATGCATTGAAATACTGCACTAACTGTAAGCGCTGTGAAGTGGCTTGCCCGTCAGATGTCAAAATCGGTGACATCATCCAGCGCGCTAAAGCCAGTTACAGCAGCAATAAACCCAAACTGCGTGATGCTATCCTCAGTCACACCGATTTCATGGGCACTCTCTCGACGCCATTTGCTCCAGTCATCAATGCGGTCACGGGGTTAAAACCGGTGCGGGTTTTACTGGATAAAGCGCTGAAAATTGACCACCGGCGCGAGTTGCCAAAATATTCGTTTGGCACTTTCCGCCGCTGGTATCGCAAACAAGCTGAGAAACAGCAGCAATATACGGAACAGGTAGCATTCTTCCACGGCTGTTTTGTCAACTATAACCATCCGCAGTTGGGCAAGGATTTAGTCAGTGTATTCAATGCGATGAACATTGGTGTTCAATTGCTTAAACGCGAAAAATGCTGTGGTGTGCCGCTGATTGCGAATGGGTTTATTGAACAGGCGAAAAAACAGGCGCGGGTGAATTTGGAATCCCTCACTGACGCGGTAATTACTCGAGATATTCCGGTGGTCGCCACCTCCTCAAGCTGTACTTTTACCCTGCGCGATGAGTATCCGCATTTACTGGATGTCGATACCGCGCCGGTGCGCGACAGAGTGGAACTGGCGACTCGCTATCTCTACCGTTTATTAGAAAAAGGGCGGGAATTGCCGCTCAAGCCGCTGTATTCAGAGGAAAAGAGTTCGGCCCAAAACAAACCGCTGCGCATTGCTTATCACACCCCCTGTCATATGGAGAAAATGGGCTGGACGGCTTATACCTTGGCGCTACTTCAACGCATCCCAGGTATTGAGCTGGTGGTGTTAGATTCTCAATGTTGCGGGATTGCTGGGACATATGGTTTTAAATCAGAGAACTACGCGACATCCCAAGGGATCGGGGCATCATTATTCCAACAGATTGAAGACAGTGGTGTTGATTTAGTGATTACCGACTGCGAAACCTGCAAATGGCAGATTGAGATGTCGACCAGCAAGAAATGCGAACACCCTATTACCTTACTGGCACGAGCACTGGCGTGATAGTCAAAGACAGAGCGCGGGTTTACCCACGCTCTTAGGCTGATGACAAAGTGGCTTATCGCTTACTGAGTGAAGGGTTGACCGCACCTCGGGGCACTCCGACGGCTTACGCCGTTACGACCCCAACGGCGCGTTTCCCCTTCATTTGGCTTTATCCGCGCTATATTGGGAAGATTATCCCAGATTTATGGCAGTGATAATGGGCTCAACTTTAAGGTGCTGATAATGGATTCAGCTTCAGTCTGTGCTTGCTGCTGATTGTCGGCCGGTAAGGTAATTTGTAATGTCATCAATCGGTTATCGACTTTACCCATCAATACGGACGAATAGGCTTTTTGCCCACCACTAGTAATAATGCTGTCCAATTGCTGGAAAGGATGCCCGTCTACCTTAATGGCTTTGTTCGTCACAACCTGTAGGTTGGCATCACGAGCGCGTTGCTGTTCAGCCAGACGCTCAGTCAGAACATCCAAAGCTTCATTGGTATTATCACCTAAAATCACGATAACCGCTTTATCGCCAGTTTTGTTGGCATAAACGTGCATGTTATTGGTTTGGTTGCCCATTTTTCCGCTTTGGTCAGACAAATCTGCCGGCAAAACAAACGCCACTTTGCCATCTAACAAGCTGACGGGCTGGCCCACATTGTTATCGCTGCCGCCATCGCAAGCACTTAATCCCACGACCAGCAGGCCAACAGCAAGAAACTTGGTTATTTTATGCATGGTAATCCCTTATCGATGATTAATATCCCCTCTGATTTGAGATGGCAGAGGGAACAGCAACGCCAACCACTTTGGGTATGCGACCTTATCGCACCTTATTCAGACGCTAAAAGCAATCTATTATTAAGGAATCTATTATTCATGAATCTATGGGTTAGAAATCCATGGGTTAGAAATCTATTGTTCAGCGGGGCTGACCCGAGTTAGCGTTTGCTGTTCAGTCTGCCGGGCAAAATACTTCAGTAACACATTGAGCATTACGCCATAGGCAGGCAAGAAAAACAACATGCAGATCAGTAGCTTGAAGCTATAATCCACCAAGGCGATTTCCACCCAATTTGCCGCCATAAAAGGATCGGAACTGCGGTAGAACGCAATAAAGAAGAAGGCCATGGTATCGCTGATATTGCCAAAGAACATGGCAGCAGTGGGGGCAACCCACCATGCGCTGCGCTGGCGAAGGCGGTTAAAGACTTGAACATCAAGAATTTGACCCAGCACATATGCCATAAAGCTCGCCACCGCGATACGGGCGACTACCAGATTAAAACTGGTTAATGCCGGGAACCCTTGCCAGCTTCCCTGATAAAACAGGGCGGAAATCAGATAAGAGATAAGTAAGGCTGGCAGCATGACAGACAAAATAATCCGGCGCGCCAAAGGAGCACCAAAAATCCGTACAGTCAGATCAGTGGCTAAGAAGATAAATGGAAAGGTAAAAGCTCCCCAAGTGGTGTGAAAACCGAAGATAGCGATCGGTAATTGCACCAGATAGTTACTGGAGGTAATGATGACTATATGGAATAGCGCCAGCCATACCAAAGCGGTCATCCGCTGTTGGGCAGTAAACGAAAACATAAATGTGACCTTTTTGGTTATTGGGGTGAGGGAACCCAAACATAATGTGCCGCAATTTCTGCGACGCGCCGCATAATACGCGTTTGCGCAACGAATGCAATGCTTAGTTTTAGCGCAATCGCGGGCCTTTCTATGAAAGTTATTGCGCCCTTGCACCCAACAACCGGCGGAGTAAACTATTAGGCTTTATAAGTTCGCCCGCTTTGTAAGTTCGCTTACACTTTATATTATTAGTAATCTGCTTATTGACACACAAGAGAACTGCAATGACCGATATTTTTGCCGATCCGGACAAAACACTTGATGCACTAGGATTACGCTGCCCAGAGCCGGTGATGATGGTGCGTAAAACCGTCCGGCATATGGAGGACGGCCAAACTCTGCTGATTATTGCTGATGATCCGGCCACGACCCGTGATATCCCCGGTTTTTGCCGCTTTATGGATCACCAGTTACTGGCACAAGATACCCAACAGACACCTTATCGCTATTTGGTCAAGAAAGGGGCAAAAGCGGAATAACGTGGGCTTTTACCCCAGTGTTCAAAAACTGATATTTGTTTCAAAACTGACATTTGTTTCAAAACTGATAGTTGCTTCAAATATCTCGTTTGCGCAATAACCTCAACGCGTTTGCTGTCACTAAGGCAGTTGCGCCGGAATCGGCTAATACTGCCAGCCACAAGCCGGTTAAGCCCAATAAAGTGGTCACCAGAAAAATACCTTTTAACCCTAATGCGATAGTAATGTTCTGGCGAATATTAGCGTTGGCCGCTCGTGATAACAGGATGATTTCTGCCAACCCAGTTAGTCGGTTATGGGTCAGTGCGGCATCGGCGGTCTCCAATGCGACATCAGTGCCACTGCCCATCGCGATGCCAATACTGGCTGCTTTCATTGCCGGAGCATCATTAATACCGTCACCCACCATCACCGTCGGGTGTGTCGCATTTAGCGCCATAACTGCCTGCACTTTATCGGCAGGCAGCAATCCAGCGCGGTAATCAATCCCCAGCTCACTGGCAATAGCCGCCGCCGCGCGAGGGTTATCACCCGTTAGCATTACTCCTTGAATACCTAACTTTTTCAGTGAATCAATGGCCTGTTTAGCATCAGTGCGTAAAGTGTCGCGCAGTGCCACTAAACCAATGAATTTCTCATTTTCCAACACGGCGACCGCCGTTTTACCGCTATTTTCTAGTTCATCAAGCAGTGCTTGCCACTCAGCACTCAATAATTCCGGTGATATCTTACTGGGAGCACTGACACGAACCACTATCCCGTTAACCGTGCCCTCAACACCGATACCCGCCAACGCACGCCGTTCCTCGGCGAGTGGCAACAGGGGGGTATTTTGTTGCGCACGTTGCATGATGGCGATTGCCAGCGGATGGTGCGACCCTGCCTCTACCGCTGCCGCAAGCGCCAACAGGCGAGTTTCACTCACACCGGATACTGGCAGAATATCAGTGACTTGCGGTTTCCCCTCCGTCAGAGTACCGGTTTTATCGAAAGCAACAGTTTGAATGCGGCCCAATTGCTCAAGCGCCGCGCCCCCTTTAATTAATGCCCCGCGCCGTGTTGCCGCAGCCAGTGCCGAGGTAATGGCCGCCGGAGTGGAAATGACCAGGGCACATGGGCAGCCAATCAGCAGCAATGTCAGGCCGCGGTAAATCCAGGTTTCCCAAGGCTCGGCAAAAGCTAAAGGCGGAACCAGCATCACCAGTGCTGAGAGAAGCATAATGGCGGGAGTGTAAATGCGACTAAAACGGTCAATGAAACGCTCAATAGGCGCCCGACGTTCTTCTGCTAATTCAATGAGTTGTAGAATGCGGTCAATGGCATTATTACCGGGTTCAGAGATAACTCGCATTTCGGTAGCGCGATCGACCGATAAACTCCCTGCCGCGACTTTCTCACCTTGCACGCGTTCAACAGGAACAGACTCGCCGGTGAGAGCACTTTCATCAAAACTGGCAAATGGAGTCATTAATTCCGCATCAGCGGGCAGACGGCCCCCCGGTGAGATTTCAATGATATCGCCGGGGCGTAAACTGGCAACGGGCACCTGCTGGCGTTCACCGTTCTTGAGCAGCAATGCCTCTTCAGGTACCAGCGCCATTAGCGCGGTCACGCCACGGCGCGCGCGGTTTGCCGCATAAGATTCCAGCAATTCGCCGATCATAAACAGCAGTAATACCATTGCGGCTTCAGCCGTCGCGCCAATAAACATCGCGCCGATAGCCGCGACGCTCATCAAGGTTTCGATTGCAAAGGGGGTGCCGGAACGGATGAGTTTCCAGGCTTTGGTCGCAACGGGGATCAGCCCGACAATGGTGGTTGCGGCAAATGCGAATTCACTCAGCTGAATGCTGAATAATGAGATTCCCCAACTGATGAGCATCAGTGTGGTTAATAATATGATTGGTAAATATTCACGAACACGAGATTCTGGCGCAGTGTTTTTGCTCGCCATGGTCGACTGAGTATCGACCAGACTGAATCCAGCCTGTATGACGGCCTGCTGCACTTGGGAGCGAATATCTAAACGGGCATCGACCACCAGTTTTTCTGTAGCAAACAGGACTTTTACATTTTCAACGCCGCTCAGACTGCTGACTGCATTTTCAATTTTACGGGCACAACTTGGGCAATCCATTCCGTTAACTTGCCAACTAAATCGCTGGCTATCAGAAGGCGTCACGAGAGTAAGTCTGTCGCTTTCCTCGTCACCTTCATCGGCATGACTCTGGCTACAGCAACCACCTTCTTGATGTGAATGCTCACTCACTGAATTTGTGCTGTTATTGCTGGAATTGGTTGCTTGTTGGCTACTGCAACCGGTTTGTTTTTTGGCATGACTATGACCACAGCCGCATTGGCTCTGTGTATCTGTTGAATGTTGATGTTCGGAATGTGAATGCATGGTGCCTCCTGGACAGAATGTAAAAGGTATACAGGATTTAGCCGGTATAACTGCACTCTACACCTTAGAGTCAACTCCAGAGTCAAGAGGGTAAATGAGAATAATTACTAAACAGAGCTGAGAATAAGAGGGCATATCTGAAGATCACGCATTCTGTGCTGAGTACTCAGGCTCCATCCTTGGAACCTGCTGGTCGGCGTTCTTTGCAAAACAATATGTTGCCGAAAAATACATTCACAAAATAATGTTGCGCGGTAATGGGTAATTACAAATACAGCGACCTGACAATTAGGAAGTGCCCAACAAAATAGCATCCTGCAACAATGGCGTCAGAGGCTCGGAAAGAAAAACGATAGCGATTTAGGAGCCAGACGACATGGGATAGCAGCAATAACACGGTTCCTGTCAGCAATGAGAAACTCATGTCGGTGCTACGAGCAAAATACTGTTCGCCAGCCATCCACACCATGAGTAATGTCATTCCGACGAAAGCAACCACCGGCCAGCGCATTTCATCTAGCCGAGTCCAAATCGTGGCTAACAACAATGCGCCCACGATGATGAGAACTAAGGGAAGCGGCCAGAACAGGGTGAATGTCATCTGGCTGGCAAAACTAATGGTATACAGTAAATGGGAGAGGAAGAATGCACCCAGAGCATAAAGTAAGCGCTCACTGGGTAGCAGCAAGAGAGCATCCGCAACCAGAGTTGCCAGCAAGCCCAAAACAATCAGATAGCCCGCAGGGCCTAGAATAGGCGCTTGCCATGCGAGTAACAGCAACAGTAACAGAGTGACGGGTTTGAATACCCAACGTTGCCAGCGTGGGCCTCGGTAAGTTGCATCGACAAACAACCAACCAGAAAAGAATACGGCAAGGAATGGCCAGCTCATTATTTATCCTTTTTTCTATACAGGTTTCAGTGAAAGTACCTGTGTTGTAATGATAATCCGCAACGCCAATGACTCTGAGAATACATCAATTAAGTGTAAGGGATGGAAGCCAAGAGTGATAGCAGCACTACAGTGATTTGCATGATTTGTGCCACTTAATGCGTAGCAGTGCGCATAATCAGATTTAGCTGTGGGGGCAAACTGCTGAAGTCTTGGCCTTGTCTGGTTCACATGTTATGTTAACGCCGATTTCCGTTCGCTAAATCAAGGGATAGAGGCAATAGCACATGGTCAATGAACAATTGCTTTATCGCATTCAGTTTATAAATAATGGTAAGAATTATCAGCTTTATGTCAGAGAAGTCGGCCCAAGTACCTTATTTGGGTTTATTGAAATTGCAGATTTTGTCTTTGATAGTCAATCGACCTTACTGGTTGACCCCTCAACAGAAAAATTGAAGACAGAATTTTCCGGCGTTAACCGCAGCTATATCCCCCTTCATTCAGTCATTCGCATTGATGCGGTAACTGAAAAGGGCAGTGCTCGGATCTCTGAGTTGGGCAGCAACGTGATGAGCTTCCCTTATCTACCAGGTAATAAACCTTAAATCCCTCTCGCCAAGTGAGCTTTAGCGAGCAAGATTATTATGAATAAACTTCCGTTATTATTTATTGCTGTGGTGGTATTGATTGTTGTGCTGGCAACTCGCCAATATTGGCAGAAAAAACGGCAAGATGCGGAAAATGACCGCTCACCGGTGCGCAGCTTACAAGTTGAAGTTATTGATAAACGTGAAGTATTAGCGCCAAACCGCCGTTCGCGTCAACGTGAAGAGATTGTTGCTGAAGATAAACGCTATGAAGTTTATTTCCGGCCACTGCTGAGTACCCTAGAGGTAACTAAGGGCAGCGACATCAAAATGATACTGCCACAGGCAGAGTATAATCGTATAGATCAAGGTGCGAAAGGCACTCTACGTTTACAGGGGACGCGCTATATTGGCTTTACCCCAAATTCACTCGGTCAATAAATAACCTGTCGCCATAACAAAAATATATCTAGCGACAGTGAGTATTATTTTTTAGGCAATAGCGGCTGTTTTTTTTGCCAAGCCAACAATTCGAAAACCCCGAACACAAAAATTTTGAATTGTTGCCATCCACTGATTGGCTGATCTTTCGGCTGCGTAGATTTAAGTAATATCAGTTGCAAACCATGCATCAAGACCATGAAGATCATTGCGACATCAATAAAGTATTTCAAAGGCTTAGGAAACGGCTGGAACAGATTCAACAATAAGAAAAACCATACTCCTAACATCAATAACCGGCCGATATTAATCCACATGGTGTTGCTCCTGTTCTTCAGCTGATACCGTGTTTTTGAGAGTTTCTTCGCTACGAATATAGAGGCGATAAGCAACCTGTCCGGCAATTTTCTCTCGATGTAACTGCCAATTGGCCGGGACATCAGTGGCGGCACTTTCTGCTTCTGCTTCAACATAAATCCAGGCATCAGCCGTCAGCCAGTTGAATTGTTCCAATAAATTGATGGTTTCAGCCAGTAAACCTTTACGAAAAGGAGGGTCAAGGAATACCAAATCGAAAGGCTGGCCCGGCTGGGCTAACCATTGCAAAGAATTGGTATTGACCACTTGTCCATTGGCGGCACTCAATAATGTCAGGTTGTTGCTCAGCTGTTTAGCGACATGTCGGTCAGCTTCTAGCAGTATAGCAACACCTGCATAACGGGATAGTGCCTCCAGTCCTAAGGCGCCGCTGCCTGCAAAGCAATCCAAACATCGGGCGCCTTGAATCATGGGCGCAAGCCAGTTGAACAATGTTTCTCTGACTCGATCAGTGGTAGGGCGCAGCCCAGGGCTAACGGGGACAGGTAATTTGCGCCCTCGCCATTTACCGCCAATGATGCGGATTTGTCCTGCGGACTGCTGTGGAGCTTGTTTTGCTTTTGCTATCGGTCGCTTTGCCATAGATCGCTTTGCTTGAAAGTTGGCCAGTATTACAGCACTGAATAAAAAAGTTAGTCACTATTCTACCTATGTGTGCAGTGTGGGGGAAACGTTAAACCTTTGTTGATTGAATTCACAATAGAAAGCAGCATCGTGCGCGTGTTGCTGTTCAGGGGAAAGTGATAGACTTGCGAACTATTATCTTATTTATGCAAACCCAAAGTAATTAGAGTCCAAAAATGGCAAAAGAAAAAAAACGTGGATTTTTTTCCTGGCTGGGCTTAGGCCGTCAGAATGAAGAACACACAGCAGAGCCATTGGCTACTGAGAAAGAAGATGCAGCTGAGCTGGTTATCGAAGAGCAGGCTATCAGCGAAAAACAGGCTGAAATAGCTTCAGAAAATACCGCTGACGCGGCGGCAGAGCTCGAGCAGGTCGCCCCAGGTGAATTGGATAGCGCTGCAATTAGCGAAGCTGCGGCTGAAATTTCGCCAGAGGTCGCAGTAGAACCAACTGCGCAACTAGTTGAAGAAAATATAGATTTTGCTGAAGATCCTCAATATTTACAGCATCATTTCTCACAGAGTCACAGTGATAAAGCCAACGTTGACTCATGGGATGAAGGTACTGTTAGTGCGCCAGAATTGCCGCTGACGGAAAGTCATGTTGTTATCGATATTCCAGAGCCACAAGCTATTGTTGATGAACCTCCGGTCGAGGTCATTGAGGTGTTTGCTAGCCTTGAAGACGAAATCGTAGCCGAAGAAAGCATTGAAACCGAACAAGACATTGAAACCGAAGAAACAATCGTAGCAGCTGCTCAAGAACAAGAACGGCCAACCAAAGAAGGTTTCTTTGCCCGTTTAAAACGCAGCTTAATCAAAACCAAGCAGAATCTTGGCTCCGGTTTTATGGGGTTGTTCAGCGGTAAGAAAATCGACGACGATCTGTTTGAAGAACTGGAAGAACAACTCCTGATCGCCGACGTTGGCGTCGAAACAACCCGCAAAATTATTACCTCTCTGACAGAGCATGCTAGCCGTAAGCAACTAAAAGATGCTGAAGCTCTGTATGGCAAGCTCAAAGAGGAAATGTCTGAAATTCTGTCTAAAGTAGACAAACCATTAGATGTCAGTGGTAAGAATCCATTTGTTATTTTAATGGTTGGCGTCAATGGGGTGGGTAAAACTACTACCATCGGTAAGTTGGCGCGCCAATTCCAGGCCGAAGGGAAATCTGTCATGTTGGCTGCGGGTGACACTTTCCGCGCAGCGGCGGTAGAACAGCTACAAGTTTGGGGTGATCGCAACAAGATTGCTGTAGTTGCACAACATACCGGCGCAGATTCAGCATCAGTCATTTTCGATGCTATTCAGGCGGCTAAAGCGCGAGGCATTGATGTGCTGTTGGCTGATACCGCCGGGCGTTTGCAAAATAAAGCCCACTTGATGGAAGAGCTGAAGAAGATTGTCCGCGTGATGAAAAAGCTGGACGGCGATGCCCCCCATGAGGTTATGCTGACGTTGGATGCCAGTACCGGACAAAATGCGGTGAGTCAGGCGAAACTGTTTAATGAAGCAGTGGGTTTGACCGGAATTACCCTGACTAAGCTCGATGGTACCGCCAAGGGTGGGGTAATATTTGCCATCGCAGATCAGTTCGGTATCCCAATCCGTTATATCGGCGTTGGGGAAGGTATAGAGGATTTACGGCCATTTAAGGCTGACGATTTTATTGAGGCTCTTTTTGCCCGAGAGGATTAATACGGATGATTCGCTTTGAACAGGTCAGTAAAGCTTATCTGGGAGGACGACAGGCACTGCAAGGGGTAGATTTTCATCTGCGTCCAGCGGAAATGGCGTTCTTGACAGGTCATTCCGGTGCAGGGAAAAGTACTCTGCTGAAACTGATTTGTGGTATCGAGCGCCCCAGTGCTGGCCATATCTGGTTTGGTGGTCATGACATCAGCCGCCTGAAAAATCGCGAAGTGCCATTCTTGCGTCGTCAGATCGGGATGATCTTTCAAGATCACCACCTGCTGTTGGACAGAACGGTCTATGACAATGTTGCCATGCCATTGATTATTGCAGGTGCCAGCACCGAAGATATTCGCCGCAGAGTGTCTGCGGCACTGGATAAAGTGGGGTTATTGGATAAGGCGAAAAACTTCCCTATTCAGCTCTCCGGTGGTGAACAACAGCGTGTTGGTATAGCCAGGGCGGTAGTGAACAAGCCCGCGGTATTACTGGCAGATGAGCCGACCGGTAACCTGGATGATGCATTATCTGAAGGCATTTTGCGTTTGTTTGAAGAGTTTAACCGTGTGGGCGTTACCGTGTTAATGGCAACCCACGACACGTCGTTGATTGCTCGGCGGCGCTACCCGATTCTGACATTAAGTCAGGGGCGTATGTCAGGAGCGCATCATGGCGAATAATAGTGCGCAGAAAGCAAAAACCAAGGCGCTGAAAGGCGGTTGGCGCGAACAGTGGCGTTATTCGTGGGTTAATGCTGTTGCCGATATGATGCGCCAACCGTTGGCAACGTTGTTAACAGTGATGGTGATTGCCATCTCACTGACCCTGCCAAGTGTGTGTTATATCGTGTGGAAGAACGTCAGTCAGGCGGCGGATCAATGGTATCCAACGCCGCAATTGACGGTCTATCTGGATAAAGCGTTAGATGATAACGCGGCTGAAAATGTCGTGACCACACTGAAAGCGGAAGCCGGTGTTGAGAAAGTTAACTATCTATCGCGGGAAGAAGCGATGGGTGAGTTCCGCAACTGGTCTGGTTTTGGCGGTGCGCTGGATATGCTGGAAGAAAACCCGCTGCCCGCAGTTGCCATTATCACGCCTAAGCTAGATTTTCAAAGTTCCGGGACGCTCGATACCCTGCGCGAGCGGGTGAGTAAGGTCGAAGGGGTAGCCGAAGTTCGTATGGATGATAGCTGGTTTGCTCGTTTGGCGGCATTAACCGGCTTGGTCGGGCAAGTTGCGGCCATGATTGGCGTGTTGATGGTGGTAGCTGTATTCCTGGTCATTGGTAACAGTGTGCGTCTGAGTATCTTTAGCCGCCGCGATACTATCAATGTTATGAAACTGATTGGGGCAACCGATGGGTTTATTCTGCGGCCGTTCTTGAACGGTGGCGCGATGCTAGGTTTCGGCGGTGCGGTGTTATCACTAATTCTCTCCGAAGCGCTGGTATGGAAGCTCGGTTCGGTTGTGACACAGGTGGCCACGGTGTTCGGCACCAGCTTTGCGCTACATGGGTTAAGCTGGGATGAATGCCTGTTGTTGGTGTTGATCTCGGCGATGATTGGCTGGATCGCCGCCTGGCTGGCGACGGTTCAACATTTACGCCGATTTACACCGCAGTAAAAAATGTTTGTTATACTCTTTCCCTGCAGTACTTCGATAAAGGCAGGGAAAGGGGCGTTGTTTACCCATTCATACCTTAAGTTTTCCCTGATACGCACAGCGAGTTATCTGCTAAGATCAATAGCTGAAACTGTGATCCAGGCTGAACTTTTATGGCAATGGCCGGTCGAAGAACACAGTGAAATGATAAGGTGTCCAACGCTTGAATCTGCTTAAGCAGGTGCTAAAATATTGGCGTTGAGAGAAATCTGCACTAAACATGCATGCAATGAGAGGGTTTCGAATGACCAAAGAAATGCAAACTTTAGCCTTAGTACCCCAAGGTAGTTTGGAAGCCTATATTCGGGCTGCCAATGCCTATCCAATGCTAACTGCAGAGGAAGAGCGGGAACTGGCTGAACGGCTGCATTACCAGGGCGATCTGGGGGCGGCTAAACAGCTAATCCTGTCTCACCTGCGCTTTGTTGCTCATGTTGCCCGTAACTATTCTGGGTATGGTTTGCCACAGGCTGACCTTATTCAGGAAGGTAATATTGGCTTGATGAAAGCGGTTCGCCGTTTTAACCCTGAAGTTGGGGTGCGTCTGGTGTCTTTCGCAGTACACTGGATCAAAGCAGAAATTCATGAATATGTTCTGCGTAATTGGCGGATTGTTAAAGTTGCGACCACTAAAGCTCAGCGTAAGTTATTCTTTAATCTGCGTAAAACTAAGCAGCGTTTGGGTTGGTTTAACCAAGATGAAGTCGAGCTGGTTGCCAAAGAACTGGGTGTGACCAGTAAAGATGTTCGTGAGATGGAATCACGCATGTCCGCACAGGATATGACTTTCGACCCATCTCCAGATGATGAAGCACGTGATGGCCAATCTATGGCGCCCGTCCTGTATTTGCAGGATAAAACCTCAGACTTTGCAGATGGCATCGAGGAGGATAATTGGGACAATCACGCGGCAGACAAATTATCTTATGCATTGGAAGGCTTGGACGAGCGGAGCCAGCATATTATTCGCGCTCGTTGGCTGGATGATGACAACAAGTCTACATTGCAGGAACTGGCTGATCAGTACGGCGTATCTGCTGAACGGGTTCGTCAGCTTGAAAAAAACGCGATGAAAAAATTACGAATGGCTATTGAAGCCTGATATATCCCTTACACAATTGACATTGCAGTTAACAATATACTGCGGTGTGTAATCAAAAGGGCATATGACGTAACATGAAGGGCGATATTAATAATTAATATCGCCCTTTTTCTTTGTGCATTTTAGCAGATTCTGATTTTTAACTATATGAGCTAAATAATGGCTTAAAAACCTTCCACACACTCGATTCCGACAGTCAGTCGGATTATCTATGGCGTTAACTCCGTAATAATAATTTTCTAAAAAAAACCAAATGCGGCAAAGTACTAAATACGATAAATAATAAAACAAGTAGGCTGGTACTGTTTTTATATTGTTAATTATCCATTGATTTAATGTGCCATATTAAATCACATAAAACATTATAAGTTAATTAATCACTAATAATTTTATTGTGCCATTGTATAATGGTATTTTTAATTATTAACAGTCTATATTTATAACTTAAATGATGTAAATGAAAATTTAATATTGGAGTTTTTTTCAGGATAATAATATGTCAAATGCTGCACGTAGCACTAATAAAAATAATGCCATGCCTATTGGTGGTGAAGATACATCTGTTGAACGGCTTAGAGGGGATGATTCAATAGTTTCTGGTATTGATAATATGGAGTATCGCCATTATGGAGTAACTGATGGCCACGGTATTATTGACGATAATGGCGGTCATTATGGCCATATCCAATTCATTAATATACAAACTAAAAAACTAAGACTACAAAGGTCAGGGAATGATTTAATATTTTGGACCAGAGTGAATGGGAAAGAAAGTTCACGATATAACCTTGTGACAGTTAAGCATCATTTTAGTGATGTTGGTGAAAATAAAGTTGAGTACCTTCTTTTAGATAATAAAAAATATGTTATTGATGATCTGACCCGAAATTTAGTTGGCAGCCAATCCTCATCAGTTGATCTTTTGTCGTCAGCGATCCCGCTGCCTATGTCCAAAGCCAGTAACTTGGTTTTCTCTTTGTCGCTGGATGATGTGACAAACCCTATTACCCATCTTTATCACTCTGGGGAAACATCTGGCTATGGTTTATCTAAAGAACTGGATGTATTAGGGCAACGCTATAACTTTAATATCCGAAAAGAGTCAGATATGACTTTTTGGACTGAAGACAATATGTGGTTATCGGCTGACGGCAAACAGGTATTTCAGCCGAGTAGCCCTATGGGGGATGGGGAGGGCACTGCGTATGAGGAGTTTGTCAGCAGCTTGGACATGAGCATCCCTGGGGCTGAGGAGGAAGGGCACCATAGTTTGGAGTTAGAAGATTGTCCTTCTCAAGGGCAATCTTTTGAGCGCTGGACAGCAGCGAAAATGTTAGTCAAAAAGTACAACTTGGATATGGTTAAAACTTTATCTGTCATTGACGGGGGGAATATGCTCACGGGCCGGCGGGCCAATGGTAAAATTTATGCATTGGTTGGCCGTGATGCGGTAATACAGACTACGCTAAGGCATAACTACCTTGATTCAGAGCGAGTGGCGGCCGAAGTTGAAGCAATGCAAAATAACGGTGAATTCACTTTAAGCCTGGCAAGTGAAGAATCGAGTATCTTTCGGCGGGGATTCGACCCTCAAATTGATTTAATGTTACTGGAAGCTTCAGGATTATTACCAGAGCACCTTGATTATCCTTCCCGTTTATTATTAGCCAAGACTGTACGCGCTAAACTTGAATTAGCAAATATGCGAGATGCATTAACTGATATTCCAGATATTGGTAATGAGATGAATTTATCGATAGAACAGATAGCTGCCGCAAATCATCGTCATCGTGTAGCATATAAAGGCGATAACATACCTGATAATTATGATGAGAAATTGTTGCGTATGTATAAAAGAGATTACTCTGAGCTGAGTGCGATGATGCAACGGTCACCACGATATAGTCATAAGTTAATCAAACAAAAATTACAACATTGGCAGCCGGATATCTCTGCTAAAAATCGCATGATGATCATGCTTAAGAATGCAGGTTTTATTCGTTCATCCCTAAGCGATAAGCAAGTTGAACAGCAGGCTATTCGTTTTCTCGCAATGAATGAAATCTCTAAAGATATTATTGCTGATGAACTGGGTGTGGCTCGTGAAGATTTGGTTATAGTGAGTCAACAGGAGTTTCATATTGATATGTATATGCGTCCATTGTCTGATGGGCGTGTTATGGTTCATGATTATCAGGAGGCGAAAAATTTAGTACAAAAGGTGCTGGACGATCCAAATAGTAAATTGACTGAGCAAAATAAAATTGATTTACAACAAACGATGCTTGAGTTGCAGCAGCTACACCAACAACGTCTTCCTATTAGCAATCTTATTGAGAAACAATTACGAGACTCTGGTCTACAACCTATAAAAACACCGGGTGTTTTCTCTGTGGGAGAAATACAGTTGGGGGCGGTTGATACGGAAGATCATTATATCTTAAAACGTCATGTGAATTATATGAATGGTGTCATGGGGACCAGCCAAAAAGATAATTCGATGTTCTATATTACCAATGCGTCTAGCATCGAACCTCTCAACGACGCAATCTCTGATTGGTTTAAAAATCACATGCCAGGGTTGCAGGTGGAATTTATTGGTAGGGCAAAAATGGGGGAGGGTAATGATTATTATGTTCCTGCTGACTTCAATTTTGCTGAAAGTTTATTGGATCTTAGCGGAGGTTTTGATTGCATTACCCTCCATCACGGCACTGCAACGGAGTTATTAGCTGAAAATATGGCAAGTTTCGCTGGGCAAAATGAAACAGTGGGTAGTGGATCCTCGCCGGATAGCGTGGCTGCTGCAATTTTTACCCGCCCATCATATATGGTAAATAATTATGAGCGGGCTGTTTAATCCGCTACCGCTGCCAGTTCTGCGTGCCACGGCTAAAACCGCAGGCATGCATAAAGCCATCCACAGCTTTACGGTTTGCGCATGCCACCTGATCGTCCTTCAATTGCCAGTGTTTCACTTCCGCTAGCTGACGCAATGTTTCTTCAATGAGATAAAGCCCCACGCCGCGCCGACGCGTCACTTCCCTGACACACAAATCCTCAAGCTCGGCCTGTTGGCCATCGACAATCACTTTCACTGCACCTAATAGACGCTCATTAAATCGCGCAGCGAAGAGCGGCTTGCCGTCATTAATCCATTGCAGCCAATAGGTTTGTTGCTGCTCAGGCCAAATTTTAGCTAAATCGATAAGGTCCTGATGAGTAAGGTTTGTTAAACGTTCAATAGTCAGTTTCATCGTCGATAAACCGCAGAAATGTAAGGGTTATAGGGCTATGGTTTATTGTACTAGATCATAGGTCAGAGAGTTGTGTAAGTTTTTCTGTACGTTCATGGGGGAAAATGTTTTTTCGCTACTGCATTTTCCGAGTTTTAACAGAGTAAATGATCACATAACCAGCACAACTCACTAGCATTTGTGCAAAACCCATTCAATTTAATCCTAATTTTATGCTGTTTACACCGCTTGTTTCTGCTTGTCTTAGTTGATTTGCAGCATAAAACTCCTGTTTAATGGCATGAAAAATAAAGTCTTATTAGAAAAAAGCATCACTTTTGAGACTAAATCATTATTACTTATGAATAAAACGTTACGGCGCTATAAAACGTTAAGACCAACACAACAAGCACGTTCACAATGACAGATGGGGAATTCGCGGATGAAATTAACAAAAGGTAAAATGTTGCTGGCTGGGTGTATAGCAATGGCGATGAGCCATTCTGTGCTGGCGAAAGACATCAAAGTTGCCATTGTTGGCGCGATGTCCGGCCCAGTTGCCCAATACGGTGACATGGAATTTACCGGTGCACGTCAGGCGATTGCTGATATCAATGCCAAAGGCGGAATTAATGGCGATAAGCTGGTCGGTGTGGAATATGATGATGCTTGCGACCCGAAACAAGCCGTAGCTGTCGCCAACAAAGTGATTAACGATGGTATTCGTTACGTTATTGGCCACCTGTGCTCCTCTTCAACTCAGCCTGCTTCAGATATTTATGAAGATGAGGGCGTGATTATGATCACCCCTGCTGCAACCAATGCTGATCTGACTACCCGTGGTTACAAAATGATCATGCGGACCACCGGTCTGGATTCTGACCAAGGCCCAACAGCAGCTAAATATATCCTTGAAACCATCAAACCTAAACGTATCGCTGTGGTACATGATAAGCAGCAATATGGCGAAGGTTTGGCGCGCTCCGTGCGTGAGAGCCTGAAAAAGCAAGGTACAGAACCTGTGCTGTTTGAGGGGGTGACCGCCGGTGATAAAGATTTCTCTACCTTGGTTGCTCGTTTGAAGAAAGAGAATGTTGATTTTGTTTATTTCGGCGGGTACTACCCAGAGATGGGGCAAATCCTGCGTCAGGCTAAGCAAGCTGGCCTGACAGCACGCTTTATGGGCCCAGAGGGCGTGGGTAACTCCTCACTGTCTAACATCGCGGGTGATGCTTCTGAAGGCATGCTGGTAACTTTACCAAAACGTTATGATCAGGTTTCTGTTAACCAACCTATTGTTGATGCGCTGAAAGCGAAGAAACTCGACCCAACCGGCCCATTCGTTTGGACAACTTATGCTGCGCTGCAATCGCTGACTACCGCGATGGAGCGGAGTGGTAGCCAAGAACCTGCTGATTTGGTCAAAGATCTGAAAACTGGTAAGCCGGTGGAAACCGTGATGGGGCCGCTGAACTGGGATGATAAAGGCGATTTGAAAGGGTTTGAATTCGGTATTTTTGAATGGCATGCGGATGGTTCATCAACCGCAGTCAAATAACAATAATATTAGAATCATCAAGTTTTAGGGTTGCTGTTGCAGCAATCCGGCCCCTTTTACCAACTGTATCCCCCCAAGTTTCGGGGGGATTTTTCCTCACTGCGCACAGTAGATTTGGTGCAGTTGGCTAGGGCAGCCAGGCAAGTGAATCAAAGGGTTAGAGTATGTCAGAGCAGTTTCTTTATTTCCTGCAACAGATGTTCAACGGGGTTACGTTGGGCAGCACTTATGCGCTGATCGCCATTGGTTACACCATGGTGTATGGCATTATCGGCATGATCAACTTTGCCCACGGCGAAGTGTATATGATCAGCAGCTACGTCTCCTTTATCGTGATTGCCGCATTGATGATGGTGGGGATTGATGCCAGTTGGTTATTGATAGGCTCTGCTTTTCTCGTCTCAATTGTTATTGCTAGTGCTTATGGCTGGAGTATTGAACGGGTGGCGTATAAACCGGTTCGTAGCTCTAAGCGCTTGATCGCGTTGATCTCGGCGATCGGGATGTCTATCTTCCTGCAAAACTACGTCAGCCTAAATCAAGGCTCGCGGGATCTGGCTCTACCGAGTTTGGTTACTGGTCAGTGGACGTTGGCTGAAACTAATGGCTTTGCCGCAACCATCAGCACCATGCAGTTGACCATTTGGATAGTCACCTTCTTGGCCATGTTGGCGCTGACACTCTTTATCCGTTATTCCCGCATGGGGCGCGCATGCCGAGCCTGTGCTGAAGATTTAAAAATGGCCAGTTTGCTGGGCATTAATACTGACCGAGTTATCTCACTGACTTTTGTTATCGGGGCGCTGATGGCCGCCGTCGCCGGGGTCTTATTGGGGCAGTTTTATGGCGTCATTAACCCATACATCGGCTTTATGGCTGGCATGAAAGCATTTACCGCCGCAGTGTTAGGTGGGATCGGCAGTATTCCGGGTGCGATGATCGGTGGTTTGATTCTGGGTGTGGCCGAAGCATTAACTTCTGCATATCTCAGCACAGAATATAAAGATGCAGTTTCATTTGCGTTGCTGATTGTTGTGTTATTAGTGATGCCTACCGGGATCTTAGGCCGTCCGGAGGTTGAAAAGGTATGAAACAACTCAACTTCCTTAACGCCATTATTTCCAGTTTTGTTTTACTCGTCCTTGCCTCGTTTGTGATGGGATTGCAGCTGCAGTTAGACGGCACCAAGCTTATAGTGCAAGGGGCTTCAGAGGTGCGTTGGTTGTGGATTGGCGCAGCTTGCATCGTAGTATTTTTCTTCCAATTAGTGCGGCCGTTCATCCAGCAAGGGATTAAAAAGGTCTCTGGCCCAGCATGGGTATTACCCAGCTTTGATGGCACCACCCCGCGCCAGAAATTATTGGCGGCTGCGATTATTATTGCTGCAATAGCCTGGCCATTTTTGGTCTCCCGAGGCTCGGTAGATATCGCCACCCTGACACTAATTTACGTCATGCTGGGGCTGGGTTTGAACGTTGTGGTCGGGCTATCAGGCTTGCTGGTTCTGGGCTACGGGGGTTTTTATGCTATTGGTGCTTATACCTATGCTCTGCTGAATCACTATTACGGGTTGGGTTTCTGGGAGAGTTTGCCTCTGGCGGGAATTGTCGCGGCACTGTCCGGCTTCCTGCTCGGGTTCCCTGTTTTACGTCTACGTGGGGATTATTTGGCGATTGTGACATTGGGCTTCGGTGAGATTGTGCGTATTTTGCTGCTCAATAATACTGAAATCACCGGTGGACCAAATGGGATTAGCCAAATTCCTAAACCGACACTGTTTGGTTTGGAATTCAGTCGCACCGCGAAAGACGGCGGCTGGGATACTTTCCACAATTTCTTTGGCCTGACTTATGACCCAAGTGACCGCATCATTTTCCTGTATCTGGTGGCGTTGTTATTGGTGGTTCTGACTCTGTTTGTGATTAATCGGTTGCTCCGCATGCCGCTAGGCCGGGCTTGGGAAGCACTGCGCGAAGATGAAATTGCTTGCCGCTCATTGGGTTTAAGCCCGACAAAAATCAAGCTGACCGCGTTTACCATCAGTGCTGCTTTTGCCGGTTTTGCGGGCACGCTGTTTGCTGCGCGACAAGGTTTTGTCAGCCCTGAGTCCTTCACTTTTGTGGAGTCGGCTTTTGTATTGGCGATTGTGGTATTAGGCGGGATGGGGTCACAGTTCGCGGTTATTCTGGCGGCCGTATTGCTGGTGGTTTCGCGTGAGTTAATGCGAGATCTCAATGCGTACAGTATGTTGTTGTTGGGTGCATTGATGGTGTTGATGATGATCTGGCGTCCGCAGGGCCTATTACCGATGAAACGGCCGCAATTGAAGCTGAAAGTCGCCGATATCAAAGCTAAACAGGGGGAACAAGCATGAATACGCAACCTTTGTTAGCGGTTGAAGGGCTGTCGATGCGCTTTGGCGGGTTATTGGCGGTGAACAATGTCGGCCTGAATCTCAATCAAGGAGAAATTGTCTCACTGATTGGCCCGAATGGTGCCGGTAAAACTACGATCTTTAACTGCCTGACTGGCTTTTATCGCCCGACTGGCGGCACAATTAAATTACGTGATCGCCATATTGAAGGGCTCCCTGGGCAGGTTATTGCACGAATGGGGGTGATTCGCACTTTCCAACACGTGCGTTTGTTCCGTGAAATGACGGTGGTCGAGAACTTGCTGGTGGCACAGCATCAGCATCTTAAAAGCGGTGTATTTGCCGGCCTGCTGAAAACGCCGGGTTTTCGGCGCGCAGAGGCCGATGCATTGGAGCGTGCCGCAACTTGGCTAGAGCGGGTCGGATTATTGGAACTGGCTAACCGGCAGGCAGGGAATCTGGCCTACGGTCAACAACGGCGTTTGGAAATTGCCCGTTGTATGGTGACCCGCCCTGAGCTATTGATGCTAGATGAACCGGCAGCAGGCCTGAACCCGAAAGAAACTGATGAACTGAATCAGTTAATTATGGAGCTGCGCGACCAACATCAAGTTTCGGTATTGCTCATTGAGCATGACATGAAATTGGTGATGGGGATTTCTGATCGTATTTATGTGGTGAATCAGGGAACTCCGTTGGCACAGGGCTTACCGGCAGAAATCCGTAATAATCCGGATGTGATCCGGGCCTATCTGGGCGAATAACTTATTTTTAAGTAAACGTATTTTTAGGTAAATGAAAACGGGCGAGGCATAAACATAACATGTTGTCATTTAATAAAGTTTCCGCCCATTACGGCAAAATTCAGGCATTGCATCAGGTTAGTCTGCACATCCAGCAAGGCGAAATTGTCACCTTGATTGGTGCTAATGGCGCGGGTAAAACCACACTCCTGGGCACATTGTGTGGCGAACCTCGTGCAACCGAAGGTAGCATCATTTTCGGTGAGCAGGATATTACGAACTGGCAGACCGCGCGTATTATGCGTGAGGCGATTGCCATCGTGCCGGAGGGGCGACGGGTGTTTTCCCGGATGACGGTTGAAGAGAACCTCGCTATGGGTGGTTTTTTTGCTGATCGTCAGCAATATCAGCAGCGTATTGAGCGAGTTTACGACTTATTTCCACGGTTGTTTGAACGTCGGGTGCAGCGGTCTGGCACCATGTCTGGTGGTGAACAGCAAATGTTGGCGATTGGGCGCGCATTGATGAGCCAGCCTAAATTGTTGCTGTTGGATGAGCCGTCTCTTGGGCTGGCTCCGATTATTATTTTACAAATATTCGATACTATTCAACAGCTACGGGAAGAGGGAATGACAATCTTCTTGGTTGAACAGAATGCCAATCAAGCGCTGAAATTGGCTGACCGAGGGTATGTGCTAGAGAATGGCCGCATTGTTCTGGAAGATACCGGCGCTGCTTTGTTGGCGAATGAAGCGGTACGTTCTGCTTATCTGGGCGGTTAAGTCTCAATGTTTTTGTATTAATATTTTTTAAGGCCCAGTTCTGGGCCTTATCTATATGTTTATGCTAAAGGCGTGATAGTAAAGTTCAGTGTATCGCTATAACTCCCTTTATCAGTAGTATCAGTACGATAAAGCCGTATTTGGGGTGACCAACACATTTTCTCTTCACCCGTGTTATTATCAGCTTTCAACTGTATGAATTTTTTATCAGCTGGCAATGAAAAATCTGTTTTGGCATATTCATCATTTTTAAGTATCACTCGATAGTTAATAATGTTATTCCCTTTATCTTCTTTTAATTGAAAATGTCGGTTATTCTGCGCTAGCCCATTTATATTACTGGCACTGATCATATAACGGGTATTTTGTATTCCTATAGCCCGATAGCTAATACAAAAACGATTGGCTGCTGGATTTATCAGTGGGGCATGTAAACCACTGCCACCGGCAGTTTTATCGAGTAGATTATCTAAATCGATACTTTTTAATCGCCATGTTGCGGTAGCTAAACGAAATTTAGGATCAACTTTTAGAGTCGATGGTGCCATATTCGCTTGAGGGTCAAAAGATTCGCATTGGTTTCCTGACGGGCTAAAAGAAACTCCTCTGGATGAAAGTAAAGGATGTTTTTGGTCATTGGAAACAAGCACACCACCAACAGTTGCCCCTATCCTGATATTTTTCAGGGCATTTGCATTAACCGTAAATGATACATGGTAGTGAGTAACGTTAAAGGCACTTGAATTATTTTTAAACTTAATTACTTTAATATTATTGCTCGACCGATCATGGTAAATACCATTAAGAGAAATATCATGTAGGTCTTGTAGCTTAATATTTAAATTTGGTGAGCCATCAGCATTATAAAAATAGAGTGAAAGTAGGGCTTTACGTGAATGTAATGATGTATTTTTCAAGTTAGCATCAGAAATATTGATTAGCTCCTTCCACTTTATACGATGCCCACCCGCATTCAGACCAAACAAGCCATCAATCAGACGTGCTTGAAAAGAAACTTTCACACTGCCATCATCTAATAGTTTTGCTGAGCAGTTAGAGTAGTATTGTGTATAGTCATAAAAATAAGGATTAGCCATCGCGACGGGGTGTAATATTAACAATAATAGTCCCATCAATAGTTTTCTGCTTGTAGTATTCATTTCGTGTCTCTCCATGACAGTCAACGATGAGTATTAGCTGTTCGTTTCAAATATTAATGTCAGCTGCCCGTAATATTTCCCTGCAGTATCTGGTTCGTTGGGAGCCAATGCCGAAATTTGCAATATATAGTCAGTGCCAACCGAATGAGTTGTTCCCTTATCTATGATGAATACTTCGGGAATAGCTGATAGTGGCTGTAAAGTTGCGTGGTCACGCCCCCAGCGTATTTCTGCCGGAGAGAATGCCACTTCCTGCGCACCAGAATTATTCGCCTGACGTACCAGTATCAATGGGTTTTTAACTGAAACTCGGAACCCCTCTTGCCGCCGTAGCTTTACTGTTACAGGAACTTCAGATTGATAAATCTTATGATTTTCCAGGCTAGGATTAAGTTTAATATTGTCATACCAACCGCCCTGTGGTTTTTCTACTTCGATTCTGGGCTGTGCGGTAATGTCTAATTTGACGTTAATATCCCCTAGAGGTATTGGAATACCTTCTGAAGCTGCTTGCCAGGGCAGCAATAGTAATATGGCTGCTATCTTTATCATGTTCATAATGCTCCTTAATCTTTATCCAGCAGAGCACTGCAAGCTGAATAATTTATCCTCAATCATCCCTTGTATATTGCTGAAGGGCAGTTGCCGGAATTGTTCGGGATAGAGATTAAAATCGTCTACTTCTCCCAATGGGGTTTTCAACTGATGCCACTGTAGGCGGGTATTCCCTGTATTTTCTAACGCTAACTTTCCGCCAATACAGTGATGCACCCACTGTGGTCGCAGTGAGGTCGGCAAATGTCTGACCAACCCCATATAACTTAGCTGTACGCCGACAACTGCACCTTCACCACCAGTGACTTTCAGGGTGTTTTCAGGTGCGACGGATAATCGATAAACTTGCTCTTTATCGGGTGCTTGCAATGCTTTAATGATTATTCTCGCGCTCTGCTTTGGGCCGAGTGTCAATTTGGAGGGGGCAGCAAACAGTATCGGATGAGATTGCTCCCCGACAGGAGTTAATGACTCCTGCCCGGGGGATTCACCGGGATTATTTAACTGAGACAGTTGCACCCTGATGTACTGTGTGTTTATGCCCCGATTAATCACCTTGACCACTGCCTTGGATTGCTGCATCTCCAACACATGCGGCTGAATATCGATGGTAGCCAAGACACTCAGCGGCAATAAACTAGCTACAACTAACAGTAAAGGTTTCATTATCTACCTGCCCGTTAAGCTGTTTTACTGACAAAGTGATAGGCACACCTGGGTACAAATTTAGGCTATCCGTCAGCGTGGCATTATCACGCGATTTTAGTTGTGCGAACTTATTGTGGACATTACCTGTGGAGCTGAGCATCAGCCCGTCAGGCAAACATTCATGCTGCCAGCGGCGAGACTGCGTTGCCATTGGAGGGACATGATGAATAAGCACGCCATAGCCAATACTGATGGTCATTGGGGTGTGGATTTTGCTTTTATCTTCGCTTCCTCCAGAGACTTTGGTCGCGACTACCGGATCGATATACAAGCGATATAGCGTTTCCTGAGTGGGCGATTTTAATGGCAGTAACTTTATATCCCGCTTTTGTTTCGGCCCTAATGTAATCCGGCTGGGATTAAAAATTATCTCAGGTTGAGGAATATCACTGATCAGTGTCTTTTTTTCTGGAGTCACCCCTGGGTTATCCACCCGTTGTAACGAGATATCTAAATAAAGTGCTTTATCACCACTGTTATAAACTTGCACTGTACGATTTTGCTCCAAAGCCTCGACCGTCGTGCGTGTGGGAAGGGCCATTAACTGCCCATAAGTTGCAGCAATGGGGGCTAGCAGCAAGACAATGGCCGATAGTAACTTATTATATTTCATGGTCATTCCTTTTGATGTTGGTCGGGGTGACAGCGATAAATATGCTCATGTTGCTGACGCATATTGCAGCGATAACGAACAGCGCCATTTTGAACCGTGATATCTTTCAGCATGACCTCAGAATTAATGGCAAACAGCCCATTGGGGTGAACGGTATCACCAGCTTCCTCAATAACCCCGGTAATAGGTTGATTTTGTTTGTCTTTAAGAAAACCACTATAAAGTATGTCGAGGGTGATATCGGCTTTACTGGCAAAGACTTGTCCTGGATGTGCACGGATAATATTGACCGGCAACTGAATGTTCATGTCCAGGTCACTGTTATCGTTATGAGTACGGACAAAGAAACGGTCTTGATAGCGGGGAATCGGTATCGCGTAAGTTCCTCCACCACTTATCGGGATGCCTTCTGCATGGAAGTTATAAGGCATACCTGATAACTCAGGCGTTTCTATCAATAATGCCGAGCCGCTGTAGCTACTACGTCCTAGTGCTGCCCCTTGTGGGCCGATGGCTAGCATGCCTCTGTAGCTGATGCCGCCGTTGGCTATCTTGTTGTCGATACCTGCTCGGGCGGAAATATCCCCACGGCTTCCACTGCGTTGAGCAAAAGTGCCGATTCCATGGTTTTTGCCACTGGTGTTACCATTGATACCTAAAGAACTGGTACCATAGCTATCGGTAAACTCTTTTTGGTAACTGGCGCTGGTGTTCAATTTCTGCTGAGCATAAGCACTGTTGATGTTGGCGTGGCTCTGTCGGAAAGATAATGTGGTATTAAGAAATACCCCGTAGTTGTTTCGAGTGCGCCATTGCCCACCTTTTTGCAGACCAAGAGACAGGTTCAGGCCAAATTGTGGCCGCCACCAGTCCCAACTACTTTGAATACGATGCCGATGATGACTTTTATATTGGTTGAATTGATAACTAAGCTGAGTTGGCCCTAAACGGCGGCTATAAGAGGCTGATGTACTGCCCGAGTTTGGTGCATATATCGATACATCGGGTGTTTGATAACGGGCCGCAGTGAAATATCCTATTGCAGAATTTCCACCCTCTAAACGCAGATAGCCCCCACCGTGTTTTTCACCAGACATCATGCTAAAGGTGGGCGTGATATTAAAGCCAGAAAACCCTAATGGACGCGATATGTTCGCTTCTGCCGCCCAGTGGCGACTATTATCTTTAAGTAACGAGATATTGGTTTGAACATTTTGTATTTTCATACTGCGGCCAAATTGCGCCAGATGATGAGAATGGTGTTTGCTACGTGTCGTCCCCTGGCCCATGGTCAGGAACCAACCATCATTGGTTTGAGTACCTAAATTGCTGATGGCTTGACTTTCTTGGCTGACGACGCGGCCAGTGTTATCCACTAAGCGAATATCAACATTGTAATAGCCGCCAGGGAGTTGGCTGTAATCAATTTCATTACGGCCAATTTGTGCAGGAATACGACGGATAAGTTGGTTATCACGATAGATTTCATAATCGCCATCTGAGATTGCGTACAGTACCAGACTACCTGCCGAGGGCTTATCGAGGGCTAAATAGCTTTGGCTACCCATGGTCACAAACTGTTCTAGCGCTGGATTAATTAGGGTATGGATACTGCCCGCGCTGTTATCCAGGTTATTTTGCTTACCTGCTCGTAAGTAAAGGGTTTGAAAGTTCTTTTGCAGGTACCAACTGTCAATGCCCATTTGAGTCATCTGCTGGTATTGCGATTGATTTGCGAACGGGTAATTTCTCTTCGAACGGGCAGTGTTATAGAACCATTGCACAAAACCATAAGATTGCAGCGGAAGCCCGAGGTAGCCATTCCCGCGGGCAGAGATAGCACGGTAGTTTTTCGCCGTCATGCGCAGGTCAAAAGATTGGTTATGCACCAATCCCCACGTAGTGGTTGGCATCAGGTAGCGGCTGTCATTATTGGTGATGGTGATAACCTGATTTATCTTATCCAGAATGACGTTATATCCAGATACAATATAGTCACAACCATTTTGGCATTGTAAATAGGGGATGTGGAGCAAAATTTGCTCTAATAATATGATTGACTGTTCATCAACATTGTTATCGCGATATTGCTGATGGTCGAAACTTAAAGATTGTTTCTCTTCTGAGAAAACTATTTTTTCTGGCAATATTTTTCCATCAAATATACCCAATAACTTCATCGTGCCATTCTCTTCAACAGCTGAAAACCCAGCAGGGACTAAATGCTCGATGGTTATATTTTTTGCATGTATTGAATTAAATATTGGGAGTAGTAAAGACAATAAAACTATCTGATTGATACTCATGTTTTTTTTCATTGGATTCCATTCCATTATTGGTCGTTTTTATAGAAACAGACCTCCTCAGACGAATATACTTTATGTGTTGATGGTTTCCATTAGACCATGATGATATATATTTAAGTCAAAGGATAAAGCAGTCAGATGGTTAAGCTCCTGACTGCATATATTTATTTAACTGATGTGTGATTAAATATCATCTTCGATAGTAAGTTGAAGCGTCCCTGTATACGTTTCGCCAGATAGGGCTTCTGCGGGTTTTTTAGCTGTTATAACTAATGCCTGGTTTATCTCATTACTAGCACTTAAAAAGAAACTTTTCCCTGCCCCATCGAGTTTGGAATTCCCTAAGTACACAGCTACATCATCAAATGTTTTTACCGCACCATCAGAATCGCCTTCTAGAACTAGTGGGCTTTTGAGCTTGACGTTGACTTTAGCCCCAGTGTTACTCACTATCGTAACATCTTCTATATATTCATACGTGCCATCATTCATCATGCTATAGTCCAAGGCAATATCATTAAGTGCATCACCATTACTTTTTGTCATACTGATTGAACCATTAATTTCTGCTGTAACCGGTATATCTTTATTGAATGGTTGTGCACAAACAATAGTACTGCTGGCCAATGCTGCTACAGTAATAATAGTTAATAGAGTTTTTTTCATCATAGGTACCTTAGTGTCCTTTGTATTAAGCCCCATTCAAGATATGAATGGGAATTATTTCCTTGGTTGCTCTTGTGAGTTATATAACGGAACAATAACGAGGGTGTTAATATAGTCGTGTTAATATAGTGTCACTCACAAGGCGGACAAACATTAACATGTGAGATAGAGGATCATCAATAATGATACAACCAACTTAAGGAAATAAAATAAATATAAGTTGAACGATGAAATAAATACCTAATCGATATTTTTGTTTTTATTTCTTTCATCGGATAACACCTAATAAAATTATTGTTGTTTTAGTTAAAAAATAATTTTATTAGTGAGTAGTCGCAAGGTTAATCGATAATTGGATTTTTATCCTTACTTTTTGTCATTTTTATGTCATCTGAGAGTTATATTTCTGTCATGAAACGGTGTCATGTTTGCTTTCGAACAAAAACTGATTTATTTCACTCATTCACCACAGTTTATTGAGATGAGCCAGACGGATTTATTCAGGGGCTAGATATGTTTAATAACACTATTCGTAAAACATCGATTTGTATCGCGCTTACTTTGGCATTCAGTGCTAATGCGATGGCGGTAACTGAAATTCCTTTCTGGCATTCAATGGAGGGGGAGTTAGGGGTTGAAGTTAACTCATTAGCTGATCGCTTTAATCAGTCGCATACCGATTATAAAATTGTACCGGTCTATAAAGGTAACTACGAACAAAGTCTGGCGGCGGGTATTGCTGCTTTCCGCTCAGGGAAAGCCCCCGCAATCTTGCAGGTCTATGAAGTGGGCACCGCAACCATGATGGCGAGTAAGGCTATCAAACCGGTATTCCAGGTATTCAAAGACGCTGATATTAAGTTTGATGAATCCGTTTTCGTCCCAACGGTTGCGGGTTATTACACTGATGCCAAAACCGGGCACTTATTATCTCAGCCGTTTAACAGCTCTACACCCGTGCTGTATTACAACAAAGATGCATTTAAGAAAGCCGGTCTGAATCCAGATCAACCGCCTAAAACATGGCAAGAACTGGCCGAAGACACCGCTAAATTACGTGCCGCAGGAGCAACTTGTGGTTACGCCAGCGGTTGGCAGGGTTGGATTCAAATTGAAAACTTCAGCGCCTGGCATGGTCAGCCAATCGCCAGCCGTAATAATGGTTTTGATGGCACTGATGCCGTATTGGAATTCAACAAACCAGTGCAGGTTAAACATATCCAATTGCTGTCGGATATGAACAAAAAAGGTGATTTTACCTATTTTGGCCGCAAAGATGAATCGACCGCCAAGTTCTATAACGGCGACTGTGCCATTACCACCGCCTCTTCCGGTTCTCTCGCCGATATCCGCCATTACGCCAAATTTAACTACGGCGTGGGTATGATGCCTTACGATGCCGATGAGAAAAACGCACCACAAAACGCCATTATTGGTGGGGCCAGCTTGTGGGTAATGGAGGGTAAAGACAAAGATACCTACAAGGGCGTGGCTGAATTCCTGCAATTCCTGACCCAACCGGAAATTGCCGCCGAATGGCACCAGAAGACAGGCTACTTGCCTATCACCACCGCCGCTTATGAGCTGACGAAGCAGCAGGGTTTCTATGATAAGAATCCAGGTGCCGATGTTGCCACTCGCCAAATGCTGAACAAACCGCCATTGCCATACACCAAGGGCTTGCGTCTGGGCAATATGCCGCAGATTCGCACTGTGGTAGACGAAGAACTGGAAGGTGTTTGGACGGGTAAAAAAACGCCACAGCAAGCATTAGATACCGCTGTGTCCCGAGGTGATGTGTTGTTGCGCCGCTTCGAGCAAACCAACAAATAAGGTTATTTGACTACTTTACTTGTCAGTTTGGGGTTGGGCAGTGCTCGGTCTCCTCACGTACGATGTGTACGCTCCGGGGCTTGTGCGCTGGCTGCTCCCAAACTGACTGCGCCAGTAACGCCAAATAGTTTGTACTGTATTGAGTCAGGACATGGCGTTTTCGATTGGCGCTCTGGTGCTAATCAATCCACGTCAGATAAACGGTTAATTCTATGTCATCTTCCCGTCCCGGTTTTTCCTGTAGTTGGTTACCTTACCTGTTGGTATTACCGCAACTGGCCATCACCGCTGTTTTCTTTTTGTGGCCAGCGGGCGAAGCGCTGTGGTATTCGGTGCAAATGCTGGACCCATTCGGCCTCTCCAGCCAGTTTGTCGGGCTGAGTAACTTTATTGCGTTGTTTCACGATGAATACTATTTGGCTTCGTTTTATACCACGCTCATTTTCAGCTCGCTGGTGGCGGGTATCGGTCTGGTGGTGTCGCTATTTCTGGCGGCGATGGTGGATTACGTTTTACGTGGCAGCCGCATCTATCAAACTTTAATGATTTTACCTTATGCCGTCGCCCCTGCTGTGGCCGCAGTATTGTGGATATTTTTGTTCAATCCGGGGCTGGGATTGATAACCCATTTCCTTGCCACACTGGGCTACAGCTGGAACCACGCACAAAATAGTGGGCAGGCGATGTTCTTGGTGGTGCTGGCTTCGGTGTGGAAACAAATCAGTTATAACTTCTTATTTTTCCTTGCGGCACTGCAATCTATCCCGCGCTCATTGGTTGAGGCGGCGGCTATTGATGGGGCGGGGCCGGTGCGCCGCTTCTTCAATCTGGTGTTGCCGCTGATTTCGCCGGTGAGTTTCTTCTTGCTGGTGGTGAATTTGGTTTATGCCTTCTTTGATACTTTCCCGGTCATTGATGCGGCGACTGGCGGCGGCCCGGTACAGGCGACTACCACCCTGATTTATAAAATTTACCGTGAAGGTTTTGCCGGGTTGGATTTATCCAGTTCAGCGGCTCAGTCAGTTGTGCTGATGTTGCTGGTGATTGGTTTGACGGTTATCCAGTTCCGCTTTGTTGAGCGTAAGGTGCGTTACCAATGATTGAGAATCGCCGTGGGCTGGATATCTTTTGCCATGTCATGCTGATTATCGGCGTGCTATTGATCCTGTTCCCGTTGTATGTGGCTTTTGTCGCGGCGTCTCTGGATGACACTCAGGTGTTTCAGGTGCCCATGACCCTGATCCCTGGGCCGCATTTATGGCAAAACATCAGCCATATTTGGCATACCGGTGTGGGCAATAACAGCGCCCCCTTTGGGCTGATGCTGTTTAACAGCTTTGTGATGGCGTTTGCGATTACCGTCGGCAAAATCACGGTCTCGATATTGTCTGCTTATGCCATTGTTTACTTCCGCTTCCCGCTGCGCAATCTGTTTTTCTGGTTGATTTTTCTGACCTTAATGCTGCCGGTGGAAGTGCGCATTTTCCCGACTATTCAAGTGATTGCCAACCTGGACATGCTGGACAGCTACACCGGCCTGACTCTGCCGCTGATGGCGTCCGCTACCGCAACCTTCTTATTCCGCCAGTTCTTCATGACCTTGCCGGATGAGTTATTGGAAGCCGCTCGTATTGATGGCGCGGGTGCCATGCGTTTTTTCTGGGACATTGTCTTGCCGCTGTCCAAAACCAATTTGGCGGCTCTGTTTGTTATCACTTTTATCTATGGTTGGAACCAATATCTCTGGCCAATCCTGATTACCAGCGATGCTTCTATGGGCACGGCGGTCGCGGGAATAAGAAGCATGATTTCCAGCTCGGGCGCTCCAACCCAGTGGAATCAGGTGATGGCAGCAATGATTTTGACTTTAATTCCACCGGTCGCGGTGGTCCTTCTGATGCAGCGCTGGTTTGTTCGCGGCCTGGTAGACAGTGAGAAGTAACCTGATATGGCATGTTTAAAGCTTCAAGCAGTAACCAAATCTTATGACGGCGTGACGCCAGTGATAAAGCAGATTGATTTAGATGTCGCGGATGGCGAGTTTATCGTGATGGTCGGCCCATCCGGTTGTGGCAAATCGACCTTGCTGCGCATGGTCGCGGGGCTTGAGCGCACCACCAGCGGCGATATTTATATTGATAATCAGCGGGTAACCGATCTGGAACCCAAAGATCGCGGTATCGCCATGGTGTTTCAGAACTATGCGCTATATCCCCATATGAGTGTGTTTGACAATATGGCCTATGGCCTGAAAATTCGCGGTTTTGGCAAAGAGCAAATTCGCCAGCGGGTGGATGAAGCGGCCCGTATTTTGGAGCTAGAGCCGCTGCTGAAACGCAAGCCGCGCGAACTATCCGGCGGTCAGCGCCAACGGGTCGCGATGGGCCGCGCGATTGTGCGCGAACCGGCGGTATTTCTATTCGACGAGCCATTGTCTAATCTGGATGCTAAGCTCCGGGTACAAATGCGCCTTGAGCTACAACAGCTACATCGCCGGTTAAGAACCACCAGTTTGTATGTGACTCATGATCAGGTTGAGGCTATGACGTTGGCCCAAAGGGTGATTGTGATGAACAAAGGCGTGGCGGAGCAAATTGGCACGCCAAGTGAAGTCTATCAGCGGCCCGCGACTCTGTTTGTCGCCAGTTTTATCGGCTCACCGGCGATGAACCTACTAGCCGGAACGGTCAGTCCGGATGGGCGTGCCTTTATTTTATCTGATGGTATGACCCTGCCGCTGGAAGTACCACGGCCGCAATGGGCCGATCGGCGCTTGACCCTGGGTATCCGTCCGGAGCATATTCAGCAAACGGCATCTCAGCAAAAAACGTCAGCGCAGAGTGTGCCGATGTCCTTATTAACACTCGAATTATTGGGTGCGGATAATTTAGCGCATGGGCAATGGGGCGGACAGAGTGTTATTGCTCGTTTATCCCATGAAGAAATGCCCGCGGCGGGCAGTGTATTGCACTGGTATCTGCCGCCTGCGGCGCTGCACTTTTTTGATTCAGAAAGCGGACTACGGATGGAATCATGAGTAAAAACTGGCCTTATCCTACTATTGTTGCCCATCGCGGTGGCGGTTCATTAGCACCCGAAAATACCTTGGCAGCCATTGATGTGGGTGCGCATCACGGCCACAAAATGATTGAGTTTGATGCCAGGTTATCGCAAGACGGCCAGATATTTCTACTGCATGACGACACACTGGATCGCACCAGCAATGGCTGGGGTGTAGCCGGAGATTTACCCTGGGAAAAACTGATTCAGTTGGATGCCGGTGACTGGTACAGCCCGGCATTTCAGGGGGAGCGCTTGCCTCTGCTTTCTGAGGTGGCGGCTCGCTGTGCTCAGTATGGCATGGCAGCTAATATTGAAATCAAACCGACCCGCGGTGTTGAAACTCCTACCGGTCGAGCCATTGCTTTGGCGGCGCGCCTCTTGTGGCAAGGTCAGGCGATTCCGCCCTTGTTATCGTCATTTTCGGTTGATGCATTAGCCGCAGCACAGCAAGCCGCACCTGAGCTACCGCGCGGTTTATTGCTGGATAAATGGGATGATAATTGGCAAGCATTGACCCGCGAGCTGGATTGCGTTTCTTTGCATATCAATTATAAACAACTGACAGCCGAGCGAGTGGCGTTACTCAAAGCCGCAGGGCTGCGTATTTTGGTCTATACCGTCAACCAACCGGCGCGGGCGCAGGAATTGTTAAATTGGGGCGTTGACTGCATCTGTACTGACCGTATAGATTTGATATGCCCTCAAACTTGAAGCTATAGGGGCGCTAGCTTGCTGCCTACCTCTAACTCCAATGACTTTGATATAAACAGAACAGGAAACAGAGCGGGTCAGTCATTCTTACATTTACGGGCTGACTTGGCCCGGCTTGACAGGAAGTGAACCATGCCCGCCTTTGTTATTTCGCTCTGGCACCAAATTGTCTTGTCTTCACCGCTGTTTGTTTTACTTGCTCTGGGCTACTGTTTGGTGCGATTTGGTCAGTGGCCATCCACGATTACTGATGGTTTGACCCGCTTTGTGTTCTCCCTCGCGTTACCTGCCATGTTGTTTCGTATGATGTGTGACTTCTCCGAGCGCCCTGCGGTTGATGCTCGCCTGCTGATTGCCTTTTTTGGCAGTTGTCTGGTGGTATTTATTATCGGGCGCATTGTTGCCAGCCGAGTCTTTCATCTGGATGGCGTGTCCGGCTCAGTATTTGCCCTCGGCGGGATTTTTTCCAATAACGTGATGTTGGGGCTGCCCATCGCCACCATCATGCTGGGGGAAAAGTCTATCCCGGCAGTGGCGCTAGTTTTAGTGTTTAACGGACTGATTTTGTGGACATTAGTGACCATTTCGGTGGAATGGGCGCGCAATGGTTCACCGACGCTAGCCGGTTTTGTCAAAACGGCCCGCAGTGTACTAACTAACCCCCTGATTATCGGCATTATTTCCGGCACATTATTCAGCTTGACCGGTTTGCAATTACCGCAGTTTATTGACCAACCGGTCACTATGCTGGGGCAGGTGGCGCCGCCGTTGTCATTGATTGTTCTGGGAATGGGGCTGGCGGAATACCGCGTGAGTGAAGGTTGGCAAATCAGCAGTGCCATCTGTTTCCTCAAACTGATTGTGCAGCCGATGGTGATATGGGCGCTGGCGTGGGCGATGAATTTACCGGTGCTGGAAACGCAGGTGGTGGTATTGCTCGGGTCAATGGCAACTGGCGTAAATGTCTATCTGATGTCACGCCAATTTAATGTGCTGACCGGCCCTGCCGCCGCCAGTTTAGTGATGTCGACGATTTTGGCCGCCGTCACCACACCATTGATTCTGACCATCATTGGTGTCGGGATGTCTTAATCGTAGAAGATGAGTTTTCACCAATGAATCATGCTCCTACCGTGGGTATGATTCGTTTGGTTTATTATTAATCAGATGTAAACCTACTCCGCGCAAAAATTCTTTCTTGCTTCCGCTACAATGGCGCATTGTCATCCTATCGAGCCAATTTATTGTGTTTTTACTGATTATCACCACCATCTTATGGGCTTTCTCTTTTAGTCTGATTGGCGAATATTTAGCAGGGCAGGTGGATAGCTGGTTCTCTGTGCTGATGCGCGTCGGGCTAGCGGCACTGGTCTTTTTGCCTTTCCTGCGCTGGCGCAATATCAACTGGCGGGTGATTTTACTGTATATGACGGTGGGCGCAATTCAGTTAGGAATCATGTACTTGTTCAGCTTCCGCGCCTATCTCTACCTCAGCGTGCCGGAGTTTTTGCTCTTCACCGTGATGACCCCACTGTATGTTACATTGATCTATGATTTGTTGCGGCGTCAGCGCCTACGGTGGAGCTATGCCCTGAGTGCTTTGCTGGCAGTGGTCGGGGCGGCAATCATTCGTTATGATCATCTAAGCGAACATTTTTGGTGGGGATTGATATTGGTTCAGGCGGCCAATATCTGTTTTGCCATCGGGCAAGTGGGCTACAAAAGGCTGATGGAAGTTCATCCGATCCCGCAGCATGTGGCCTTTTCATGGTTCTATGTTGGCGCTTTGGTCGTCGCTATCATTGCCTGGTTTGCTTTCGGCAATCCGCAAAAACTGCCGACCACATCATTGCAGTGGGGCGTGCTGGTGTGGCTCGGTGTCGGTGCTTCTGCTTTGGGCTATTTCATGTGGAACTATGGTGCGACACAAGTTGATGCTGGCACCTTGGGTATCATGAATAATGTGCATGTTCCGGCTGGGTTACTGGTGAATCTGGCCATTTGGCAAGAGAAACCCCATTGGCCCAGCTTTATCATTGGGGCCATTGTGATAATGGCTTCGTTATGGGTACACCGGCGTTGGGTCGCTCCGCATTCTTTACAAACGGCAGACTCTCGCAAGCGTGTTGGCGGGCCGAACGAATAAAAGCTTCAGTGACCGGTTGGCGCTGCTCTCCATCACGGACGGCGGCGTATAACCGGCTCCACAAACCATTCCCCAGTGTTTTCGTCACCACCAATCCCTGACGTTCAAAGCTCTCTACCACCCAATGTGGTAAGGCGGCGATCCCCATCCGGGCCGAAACCATTTGAATCAGCAGCAAGGTGTTATCGACATTTTTCAGTGAGGGGTTGACCCCCGCCGGTTGCAGGAAATGCCGCCAGATATCTAACCGTTGGCGCTGTACCGGGTAAATCATTAACACTTCTTGTGCCAAATCTTCCGGCTCGATGCGGGTTTTATTGGCCAATGGGTGGTCGGGAGCCAGTACCAGGCGCACCTCAAAATCAAACATTGGCGAATAGTGCAAGCCACTGCGCGGCAAAATATCAGAGGTCAGCACCAAATCCAGCTCCCCTTGCTGCAAGGCAGGCTGTGGATCGAATGTCACGCCTGATTTGAAATCCATAGATATTTGCGGCCAGTTTTTGTGGAAGCTATCCAGCGCCGGTGTGAGCCACTGAATACAACTGTGGCATTCGATGGCGATACGCAGCGCAGTTTGGTGTGGTTCGTTGCAGGTTTGCAGTGCTTGCTTGATTTGCGGCAACACTTGTTCTGCCAGCTGCAACAGGATTTCACCTTGTGCCGTGAAACGTAACGGCTGACTTTTACGCACAAACAGACGAAAACCCAAGCGCTGTTCCAGATCACTGAATTGGTGGGACAAGGCCGATTGAGTCTGATGAAGCTGTGTCGCCGCTGCGGCCAGTGAGCCGGTATTACGCAAAGCTTGTAGGGTGCGTAAGTGTTTCAGTTCGATCATGAGAGTCCTTCACAGTGATAGTGAACAAATTGCGCTTGTGATTAATACAGTACCTGCTGATTATGGATGTGTAAACATCCGGATGGCTAAATGGGAAATAAGACGATGACAATTTTAAATCACACACTGGGTTTTCCGCGTGTAGGTCTGAAACGTGAACTGAAAAAAGCACAAGAAAGTTACTGGGCAGGCAACTCCACGCAAGAAGAATTGCTCAATGTGGGTCGTGAATTGCGCGCTCGCCATTGGCAACAGCAACAACAAGCTGGCGTTGATTTAGTGCCAGTCGGTGATTTTGCCTGGTATGACCATGTCCTGACCACCAGTTTGCTGCTGGGTAACGTCCCAGAGCGTCATCAGAATGCTGATGGTTCGATTGATTTAGATACCTTATTCCGTATTGGCCGTGGCCGCGCACCCACCGGTACACCAGCCGCAGCGGCAGAAATGACCAAATGGTTTAATACCAACTATCACTACATGGTGCCCGAGTTCCAACAGGGCCAGCAGTTCAAACTGAGCTGGACTCAACTGTTGGATGAAGTGGACGAAGCGCTAGCATTAGGCCACAAAATCAAGCCGGTACTGCTTGGCCCGGTAACTTATCTGTGGCTGGGTAAAGTGAAAGGTGAACAGTTTGACCGCCTCTCATTGCTGAAAGATATCCTGCCGGTTTACCAGCAAGTGTTGGCTGAATTGGCAAAACGCGGCATCGAGTGGGTGCAAATTGACGAACCGGCATTGGTGCTGGAATTGCCACAAGAGTGGTTGGATGCTTACCAACCGGCTTATCAAGCGCTACAAGGCCAGGTTAAATTGCTGCTGACCACCTATTTCGATAGCATCGGCCATAACCTGGACACTATTCGCGCTTTGCCAGTGCAAGGTCTGCATGTTGATGTGGTTGCCGGTCAGGATGATATTACTGACCTGAATGCAAAATTGCCAAAAGAGTGGTTGTTATCACTGGGCGTAATTAATGGTCGTAATGTATGGCGTGCGGATCTGAGTCACTGGTTCGAGCGTTTGCAACCACTGGTCAATAGCCGTCCGCTGTGGCTGGGTAGTTCTTGCTCCTTATTGCACAGCCCAATTGATTTAAGTGAAGAAACTCGCCTTGATGCCGAAGTAAAAAGCTGGTTTGCTTTTGCCCTGCAAAAATGTGCCGAACTGGCGCTGCTCACACAAGCACTGAATGCACCGACTGAAGCCAAACTGGCTGAGTTGGCAGCTTACAGCGCACCAATCCGCGCCCGCCGTGCTTCCAGCCGTGTGCATAACGCGCAAGTTGAACAACGTTTGGCGGCCATCACTGCGCAAGATATTGAACGTCAACTGCCTTATGAAGCACGTGCGGCTGCTCAGCGTAAGCGCTTTAATCTGCCCGCCTGGCCGACCACCACCATTGGCTCATTCCCGCAAACCACCGAGATCCGTGGCTTGCGTTTGGACTTCAAACAAGGCCGCCTGGACGGCAAAAACTACCGCACCGGTATTAGCGAGCATATCAAGCAAGCTATTGCAGAGCAGGAACGTTTGGGTCTGGACGTGCTAGTGCATGGTGAAGCTGAACGTAATGACATGGTGGAATATTTCGGCGAGCATCTGGACGGTTTTGTCTTTACGCAAAATGGTTGGGTGCAGAGCTACGGTTCACGTTGTGTTAAGCCGCCAGTCATTATTGGTGATATCAGCCGCCCTGAAGCCATTACTGTTGAATGGGTTAAATATGCTCAATCTTTGACAGACAAACCGGTAAAAGGGATGTTAACTGGGCCGGTGACCATTCTGTGCTGGTCATTCCCGCGCGAAGATGTCAGCCGTGAAACCATTGCTAAACAAATTGCGTTAGCATTGCGCGATGAAGTAGAGGACTTGGAAAAAGCTGGTATCGGCATCATCCAAATTGATGAGCCTGCACTGCGCGAAGGCCTGCCGCTGCGCCGTGCGGACTGGCAAGCTTATCTACAGTGGGCAGTTGATGCCTTTAAATTGAATGCTGCGGTTGCACAAAATGATACCCAAATTCACACCCATATGTGTTATTGCGAGTTCAATGACATCATGGATTCCATTGCTGCGCTGGATGCGGATGTGATTACCATCGAAACTTCCCGCTCAGATATGGAGCTGCTGGAGTCATTTGAAGATTTCGCTTATCCCAATGAAATTGGGCCCGGCGTTTATGATATTCACTCACCGAATGTGCCAAGTGTGGAATGGATTGAAGCTTTATTACGCAAAGCCGCCCAGCGTATCCCAGCGGAACGTCTGTGGGTTAACCCGGACTGTGGTTTGAAAACCCGCGGTTGGCCGGAAACTCGCCAGGCACTGGCGAACATGGTTCTGGCGGCGCAACGTCTGCGCGAAGAACAGGCCTGATTATTTATCTCAATAACAGGGCGTGCAAGCGCCCTTGTTGCTGTTTATCTTCTTCAACTATTATCTTCTTCAGTGACAGGATTCCCGGCGACTCCGTGCTGCGAAAACCAGTCAAGCATGCGCTGCCAACCATCAAGTGCCGATTCTTCATGGTAGCTTGGGCGGTAATCAGCATTAAATGCATGCCCTGCATCCGGATAGACAATGATTTCAGCATCGGCATTTGCGGCTCGTAATGCCTGGCGCATGATATCGATATGTTCTTGCGTGATACTACCGTCTTTACCGCCATACAATCCGAGCACCGGAGCACTGAGATCCACTGCAATATCAACCGGATATTTCGGCAACAGCAAGGTTTTTTCTCCCACTAGTTTGCCATACCAGGCTACCGCCGCTTTTAATTGCGGATTATGGGCGGCATACAGCCATGCAATTCGTCCACCCCAACAAAAACCAGTAATGGCTAATTTGCTGGTATCCCCACCATGGCGCGATGCCCAGTGGGCGGTATGGTCAAGGTCGACCATAACCTGCCGGTCGGGTACTTTGCTGACCAGATTTTTAACTAATGCATTGATATCATCATATTCTTTGGCATCACCTTGGCGAAAGTACAGCTCAGGGGCGATGGCCAGATAGCCCTGTTTCGCCAATCTGCGGCAGATATCTTGAATGTGTTCATGCACACCGAAGATTTCTTGCACAACAATAACTACAGGATATGGCCCCGAGTGTTGGGCCGGTTTAGCAACATAAGCCGGTAGCTCATCGCCTTGAGAGGGGATGGTGGTTTCTGTGCAGTGAATACCTTGTTGATCGGTATGGCGAATAGTCGAGGCCAGCGGATCGACCGCGGGCGTGAATCCGCTGACTGCCGATCTGAGAGTCATAGATTGATCAGTTTTCACTGTGGTCTCCTTACGAAATGAGGAAAATATGACTCGGTAAAGTCTTATTGGGTTGAGCTATCCATTGCCCTTGATATTTGCTGCTGACGATTTTAACTATAGGTAATATTTAAGATTAATGAGGCCAGGATGACAGTAATTAAGTGTTTTATTACGACATGGTGACATCCAATAAATAAATCGATGATAAGAAGATAGTCACCCAACAATTACCAATGAGTCCTATTATTGTTATTCATATCCAAAATCATTGATGCCGTGGGTTGTTTTTGTATGGAAAATAGACTCAATGAGTTAATAATGTGAAGCTAATCATATATATAATGTATTTGAAGTTATCATTTCTTTTGTCATGGTGACCATGGTCACGAAATTATGTGGTGATTTTGAGTAAAGTATTCCTTTGTACCCCCTATAACATCTCTCATGAAAGAGGAGTCTCACACATGGCTAAATCCGACGTTTTTCACTTGGGCCTGACTAAAAATGATCTGCAAGGGGCGACTCTGGCGATTGTTCCGGGTGATCCACAGCGTGTTGAGAAAATCGCTAAATTGATGGATAACCCAGTACATCTGGCTTCGCATCGTGAATTTACCTCATGGCGTGCTGAGCTCGATGGTAAAGCTGTGATTGTCTGCTCAACGGGTATCGGTGGTCCATCAACTTCTATTGCGGTTGAAGAATTGGCGCAACTTGGTGTGCGGACGTTCCTGCGAATTGGTACTACCGGTGCCATTCAGCCACATATTAATGTTGGCGATGTATTAGTCACTACCGCAGCCGTGCGTTTAGACGGTGCCAGCCTGCATTTTGCTCCGATGGAATTCCCTGCAGTGGCCGATTTTGATTGCACCACAGCATTGGTTAATGCCGCTAAATCAGTCGGTGCGAAGACGCATATTGGTGTCACAGCTTCTTCTGATACTTTCTATCCAGGGCAAGAACGTTACGACACCTTCTCTGGTCGTGTTGTCCAGCGTTTCAAAGGCTCCATGGAAGAATGGCAAGCAATGGGCGTGATGAATTATGAAATGGAATCTGCCACTTTGTTGACCATGTGTGCTAGTCAGGGTCTACGTGCCGGTATGGTCGCCGGGGTAATTGTTAACCGCACCCAGCAAGAGATCCCGAACGAAGAAACCATGAAAGCGACTGAAAGTCATGCAGTAAAAATTGTTGTGGAAGCAGCTCGCCACTTGCTGTAATTCATCCATCTGATGGGGAAATCACCCACAGTAAATAAATAAACGAATATCATATGAGCGGGTCAGTTTACTGGCCCGTTCTTTATTTTGGCTGAGTATCTGTTAATGTCGTAGCTCTTATAATGGACAATAATAAGAGGAAAATATGACGACACCTGTTCTATCTCATCCTTCCCTACTGCCACTGGATGGTGGTATCAACTTTCGTGATCTCGGTGGTAACGTTGTCGCGGATGGCCGGCGAATCAAGCGTGGGTTATTGTTTCGCTCGGGTTCGCTTGACCGTTTGAGTACCAAAGATTGCGCTGTTCTCAGCAGTGGCTCCGTCACTCAAATTCTTGATTACCGCGATGCGGATGAAGTCCAGGCCAAACCCGATATCGTTTGGCAGGGTGCCAGTTATCACAATACTCCAGCCAATCCACTTAGTAGTGAAGTTAACGCCAATCTCGAGAAACTGACTAACGAGACATTAGCAACATTTGATGCCCGCGCCTTTATGTTAGAACTGTATCGCCGCTTGCCATTTAATAATCAGGCTTATAAACAGTTGGTCAGTTTGCTGCAAAATAGTGCTTCGCCAGAGCATGCTGCTGCGGGTGTGATACAACATTGCGCCGTCGGTAAAGACCGTACCGGTGTGGGTTCGGCTTTGGTGCTGTTTGCTCTAGGTGCTGATGAATCGACCGTATTGGAAGATTATCTACTGACCGAAACGACACTGGCACCTTTCCGTGAGCATATGTTGGCGGAACTGGCGTTAAAACTAAACGATCAGGCATTAGGGCAGTTCGCTTTTGTGCTGTCAGCTCGGGAAGAGTTTATCCAAACGGCACTGCGCAGTATTCAAGAGCATTATGGTAGCCGCGAGCAGTGGCTACGGCAGGAATTTGGTCTTGGCAGCACTGAGCGTGAAAAATTGCAGTCATATTTCTTGGAGTAGCAGTCATATTTCTTGAAATAGTTGTTCCCCAAGATGCAGCTTCTCTGATTTATTGTGTATTGAGCCACCACTGGGCGGCTCTTTTTAACCGCTTAATGATGCAAACTACCGCTTAACCAGTTCGCTGATATTTCTCTTAGGAACCAAGCGTATGTTAACGCCTGACAAATTCCCTGGAGAGAATGCTCATGCAACATGCGATTACCTTTGTTATCGCCTCCGCGTGTGTCCTTGTGATCTGCTACCGTCTATACGGTATCTTTTTTGTTCGTAAGGTTCTGCGCGTCGATGACAGTGAAGTAACACCTTCCCACACCTTTGAAGATGGTAAAGATTACGTTCCAACTAAAAAATGGGTGAACTTTGGTAGCCACTTTGCAGCTATTGCTGCGGCTGGCCCCTTGGTTGGCCCTGTACTGGCAGCCCAATATGGTTATTTACCTGGCTTCCTGTGGTTATTGATTGGTTGTGTTATCGGTGGTGCCGTTCATGACACCGTTGTTCTGTTCGCTTCCATGAAACATCAGGGTAAATCTCTATCTGAAGTGGCTAAATCAGAACTCGGGCCAGTCGCGGGCTGGTGTACCGGTCTGGCTATGCTATTTATTATCACTATTACCATGGCCGGGTTATCAATGGTTGTGGTACATGCACTGGAACGTAACCCCTGGGGTACTTTTGCGGTGTTCATGACAATCCCTATCGCGATTTGTGTTGGCTTATGGGAGCGCATGACCGGCAGCATGAAAGGGGCTTCTTATGTCGGTATCGCCGCCATTATGGTGTGCGTGTTCGTCGGTCCTTACATTGAAGGCACCTGGCTTGGTGAATGGTTAATGCTGAAGGCGGATACCGTTAGTATCATTCTGCCAATGTATGCTTTCTTCGCAACGGCCTTGCCTGTCTGGATGTTGTTAACTCCTCGCGGTTATCTCTCCAGCTTTATGAAAATCGGTGTGTTCGGTGCACTGATTGTAGGGGTTGTGTTTATTAACCCTGAAATTCAATTCCCAGCAGTAACACAGTTTATCCATGGTGGTGGCCCCGTTCTGGCTGGCCCAGTCTGGCCGTTTATCTCGATTACTATTGCTTGTGGTGCTATCTCTGGTTTCCACGCCTTTATTGGTTCAGGCACTACACCAAAACAAATCGACAAATGGAGTGATATCTTACCTGTCGGTTTTGGTGCGATGTTGGCCGAATGTATGGTCGGGGTGATGGCCTTGATCGCTGCAACTTCTTTGCACCCTGCTGACTACTTCGCGATTAACTCTTCAGCTGAAGCCTGGAGTGTGCTCGGTATGGAAGTGGTTAACCTGCCAAAACTGAGCCAGGAAATTGGCTTAGATTTGTATGGCCGTACCGGTGGCGCTGTAACCCTAGCTGTGGGTATGACAGATATCTTCATTCGTGTGCCATGGTTTAGTAGTCTGGCCGCTTACTTCTTCCAGTTTGTTGTGATGTTTGAAGCTGTTTTCATCCTGACAGCAGTTGACTCTGGTACTCGTGTTGCTCGCTATTTGCTACAAGATTTCCTGGGCGATATCTGGGCTCCATTAAAACGCACTGATTGGTTACCGGGTACATTGGCGTGCAGCGTTATTGCTTGTGCGTTGTGGGGTTATCTCCTCAACTCTGGTGATATCAATTCGGTCTGGGCACTGTTTGGTGTATCAAACCAGTTAATGGCTTCTGTTGGCTTAATCATTGGTGCCACTATCATCCTGCGCTTGGCAACCAAACGAGTTTATATGCTGACCTGTGTTATCCCACTGGCTTATCTGTTTGTTACCGTCAACTATGCTGGCTACTGGATGATCACCCATGTGTACTTCAACTCAGCAGTGAAAGGTTACAATCTGTTCAATGGCATCATCTCAATCATCATGATGACACTGGGCGTAATTATCTTGATATCAGCACTGAAAAAATGGCGTGAGCTGTGGATTCGCAGATCAGCCGAAATGGCTGGCAATAAGGCGGTTACTGCCAACGCTTGATATCACAAGTTAATAGCTTTAGTCCTAATGAACGGTCGGAATCTTCTGGCCGTTTATTTTTTGTTAAGCAAAAATGTCGACACATTGGGTATGCTAGTGGCTACTTTATTGATAACAGGAAAATGCCTGTGACCTTAAATGACGTCATTGCTATTGTTACTGATTTTGTTCGTGAACATGAAGCATGGGCAATACCTATCGTGTTTATCCTAGCTTTTGGTGAGTCGTTAGCCTTTCTTTCCTTACTGCTACCTGCAACGGTTATCTTGCTCGGATTAGGTGCATTAATCGGTGAAAGCGGGATTTCCTTTTGGCCGATTTGGGCTGCCGCTGTGGCGGGGGCTTTCTTTGGCGATTGGCTCTCCTATTGGATTGGCGATCATTACAAAGATCGCGTCGGTACCCTGTGGCCACTTTCCCGTAATCCCCAACTACTTGTCCGCGGGCACGCTTTTTTTGAGCGTTGGGGGTTCTTCGGTGCTTTTATTGGTCGTTTCTTTGGCCCATTACGCGCGGTTGTTCCTTTAGTTGCCGGAATTTGTGCTATGCCAAGGTTCTATTTCCAGTTAGCTAATATCACCTCTGCCATCATTTGGGCATTCGGTATTCTGGCTCCCGGTGCCTTTGGTATTCAGTGGCTTTCTCACTGGATTGATTAACTCTGTTTGAACCTAAAGTGGTATCCATATTTTGTGGTTGACAGTTTTAACGCATTTTTTTGTCGCAAAGTAAGTGGTTTTTTATCTGCTTGTTATTTATGCGTACAGCATCGCAAGATGGTATGTAACGGAAAAACACTCTGGACATCCATACAGTATCCCCTTACCTTGACTGACAATAGGTTAATGGGGAGATAACCGTGGATATCAGTTTATTTTATGGGCTGGGAGGCTGCCTAATTGGTGGGCTTATTGGTTGGCTGATTGCCAGTTTGTATCAGCAGCGCAATAAAGCACAGCAAGATATAGAGCGGCGGTTGCTGGAGCAGTCACTACAACAGTTTCAGCAAAATACCTTAGAATTACAGTCCCTTTTACAACGTAATGAACAGCAATTACGGCAAGGTGAATTAGAACAGCGTAATTTGCACAGCCAGTTAGCGGCAAATGCTGAAAAACTACAACAATTAGCTCATTGGCATAATGAATGTGAGCAGCTCAATCAAGAATTACGGGCTCAACGAGAGGTGAATAGCGCGCAAGAAGCTGAATTGCGAGAAGTCACTATCCGCTTGGAAGAAACACGGTTGAGCGCAGAAGAAAAGCAGCGTTTACTCCTAAATAGTGAGCAACGGCTAACCACACAGTTCGAAAATCTGGCAAATCGCATCTTTGAACAAACCGGTCGTCGTGCGGACGAACAAAATAAGCACAGTCTGGATCGCTTACTATTACCTCTCCGAGAACAGCTAGATGGTTTTCGAAAGCAGGTTCAGGATAGCTTTGGGCAAGAGGCTCGGGAAAGGCATACTCTCACCCATGAAATCCGTAACTTACAACAACTCAATGCTCAAATGGCACGGGAAGCTCTAAATCTGACCAAGGCCCTTAAAGGGGATAATAAAACCCAGGGTAATTGGGGTGAAGTTGTTTTAGCTAAGGTGCTCGAAGCTTCAGGGTTACGTGAGGGGTATGAGTACCAAACCCAAGTTAGCGTAAAAATCGATGGTAATAGTCGTATGCAGCCGGATGTCATTGTGCGCTTACCACAGGGTAAAGATGTCGTTATCGATGCTAAAATGTCGTTAGTAGCTTATGAGCGCTATTTTAATAGTGAAGATGATATTGAGCGCGAAGCAGCATTAAATGAGCACTTATCATCATTGCGTGCCCATATCAGAATGTTGGGCCGTAAGGATTATCAGCAACTTCCTGGCTTACGTTCCCTCGACTATGTACTGATGTTTATTCCTGTTGAACCTGCTTTTTTGGTCGCTATTGATCGCCAACCAGAATTGATCAGCGAAGCATTACAGCACAATATTATGTTGGTTAGCCCAACAACACTGTTGGTGGCTTTACGAACTATTACTAACTTATGGCGCTACGAACACCAAAGCCAAAATGCACAACGTATTGCGGAGAGAGCAGCCAAACTCTATGACAAGTTACGCTTATTTGTTGATGATATGGAGTCTTTAGGGCAAAGCCTTGATAAAGCGCAATTAAGTTATCGTCAGGCAATGAACAAACTGTCGCAAGGCCGTGGTAACCTTATAGGGCAAGTTGAAAGTTTTCGTACTCTGGGGGTCGAGGTAAAACGACCTATTAGTCCAACACTAGCAGAGAAAGCTAGTATGGAAGATAAACCCGAGGGCAATTTAGCGCTATCTGATGATGCAGAGTCCAAAATGAATGATTCTGCACCGCTGAAGTATCAGGGCTAGTTGCATGTTCCCCTTCTGTATGATGTTGAGAAAACTGTGATTAAGCAGTTACCTTAATATCAAGTGAAATGGGGCTTTCATCGGAGTTCTGGTACACTTCCTCGAGAAATTGACTGAAAAGCAGGCACAGAAAATGGTAGATCAGGAGAAGGAAACCACTCATTTTGGTTTTCGCACCATAGCCAAAGAACAGAAAGAAGGCATGGTGGCAGAAGTTTTTCATTCCGTAGCTGCCAAATATGATCTGATGAATGACCTGATGTCGTTCGGCGTTCATCGTATTTGGAAGCGTTTTACCATTGATTGTAGCGGTGTTCGGCGCGGTCAACGGGTATTGGATCTAGCGGGTGGTACCGGAGATTTGACGGCTAAATTCTCTCGCCTTGTAGGTGAGCAGGGTGAAGTGGTTTTGGCCGATATTAATGAGTCAATGTTGCGTATGGGCCGTGAAAAGCTGCGTGACAAAGGTATTGTTGGTAATGTCAGCTATGTACAAGCCAATGCTGAAGCCTTGCCTTTCCCTGATAATTATTTTGATTGCATTACCATTTCATTTGGCTTGCGGAATGTAACTGAAAAAGAAAAGGCCCTGCGTTCTATGTTCCGGGTATTAAAACCCGGAGGCCGCTTGTTGGTTCTCGAGTTTTCCAAACCACTTTTGGTACCTCTCAGCAAAGCCTATGACGCTTACTCTTTCCATATATTGCCTAAGATTGGTGAACTTGTGGCGCAGGACTCTGAAAGCTACCGTTATTTGGCGGAATCTATTCGGATGCACCCTGACCAAGAAACACTGAAAGGTATGATGATAGATGCCGGCTTTGAGAACGTAACCTATTCCAATTTAACCGGTGGTATTGTTGCGTTACATCGGGGTTTCAAGTTCTAACAGGAATATGGTTATGCCGCTAAAGTCACTGATATATAAACCTTTGTTACTGAAACCAACTTTGTTATCGCCGCTAATAACAGCCGCTATAGAAACATCACTAAATAGTGTGCTCTTTCGCGACAAAAGCCTAAAAGCTGCACGTTTACGTTTAGCGGGGAAAGTCCTGCGTATTGAGTTACGTGAAATGAGCTTCCCTCTGTTATTAGTATTTAGCGAACGGCAGGTTGATGTTTTAAGTCGATGGGATGGTGATGCGGACTGCATAGTGAAAACGGATGTTGCTGTGTTGGTGAAACTGCGTGACCGTCAGCAGCTTTCATCTTTGATGCGTAGTGGTGAGCTGATTGTCGAAGATGATATCCAGGTAGTTCAACAGCTTGTTACGTTATTAGATCTTGCCGAGTGGGAGCCAGCAGAATGGCTGGCTCCCTATATTGGTGATATAGCAGCGGAAACCATTGGGCAGGTAGTACAAAAAAGTAGCCGTTTTCTCAGTAACCAGTTGCAACAGCAGCAAAACTACTTGGCTGAAGCAATAACTGAAGAATGGAAAATGGCTCCAGCGCCGCTGGAAATTGTGTGGTTTAACGAAGAGGTTGATGCCACCGCTCGAGCTACCGAGGCTTTGACTACCAGATTGGTAACCATGGAGACAAAACAATGACGCCAGGAGAACTTCGGCGCCTGTATCTTATCATTCGGGTTTTTTTGAGCTATGGGCTGGATGAATTAATCCCGAATATACGTTTGACGCTACCATTGCGTATTGGCCGTCATTTATTTTTCTGGTTGCCTAATCGTCATAAAGATAAACCGCTAGGGGAGCGTTTACGTCTTGCCTTGCAGGAGCTAGGACCTGTCTGGATCAAATTTGGACAGATGATGTCTACTCGCCGCGACCTTTTCCCTCCTGAAATTGCCGATCAACTTGCTTTGTTACAAGATAGAGTCGCTCCATTTGATGGTGCGCTTGCACGCAAGTATATTGAAATTGCGATGGGCGGGCCGCTAGAAACATGGTTTGATGACTTTGAGCAGGAAGCTTTAGCCTCTGCTTCCATTGCTCAGGTACATACTGCGCGTTTAAAAGAAAACGGCCAAGAAGTTGTACTCAAAGTCATTCGCCCTGATATCTTGCCGATTATCAAAGCAGATGTACGCTTAATGTATCGTCTGGCGGGTTGGGTTCCTAAGCTTTTACCTGATGGCCGTAGATTACGCCCGCGCGAAGTAGTACGTGAATACGAAAAAACACTGCTTGATGAGCTAAATTTACTGCGTGAAGCCGCTAATGCTATTCAGTTGCGCCGTAATTTTGAAGGCAGTCCAATGCTCTATATTCCCGAGGTATATTCTGATTATTGCCGGGAAAGTGTATTGGTGATGGAGCGAATTTACGGTATTCCCGTATCTGATATTACAGCCCTTGAAGATCAAGGCACCAATATGAAGTTGTTGGCTGAGCGCGGGGTCCAAGTCTTCTTCACTCAGGTTTTCCGTGACAGTTTTTTCCATGCAGATATGCACCCGGGGAATATTTTTGTCAGTTATGAGCATCCTCACGACCCACTTTACATCGGTATTGATTGCGGTATTGTTGGCTCACTGAATAAAGCAGATAAACGCTATCTCGCTGAAAATTTCATTGCTTTCTTTAATCGGGATTATCGCCGAGTTGCAGAACTACACGTCGATTCCGGTTGGGTTCCCCGTGACACTAATGTTGAAGATTTTGAATTCGCTATCCGTACCGTCTGTGAGCCTATTTTCGAAAAACCACTGGCGGAAATATCATTCGGCCATGTGCTATTGAATCTCTTTAACACGGCACGTCGCTTTAATATGGAAGTTCAACCACAGCTGGTTTTACTACAGAAAACGTTGTTGTATGTTGAAGGCTTAGGGCGTCAACTCTACCCACAACTTGATCTCTGGACGACGGCAAAACCTTTCCTGGAAAGCTGGTTGCGGGATCAAGTCGGGTTACCTGCTGTTATTCGTGCATTGAAAGAGAAAGCACCATTCTGGGCGGAAAAATTCCCTGAGTTACCAGAACTTGTTTATGACAGCTTACAGCAGCATAAATTACTACAGCAAAGTGTCGATAAGCTCACAACTCAAATGCAAGGTCAGCAGCAACGTCAGGGTCAATCACGGTATTTATTCGGTGTTGGCGCTACACTATTAGTCAGTGGTACCATTTTATTCTTGGCTGATGCAGTAGAAATTTCAACTGGGTTCATTGTCGCTGGAGTATTGGCTTGGTTTATTGGTTGGCGGCGAACCAGTTAGTGACTTATTGCTAAAAGTATCGGTGGATAGGCCATTGCGCGGCTAATGAGTTATGTAAAAGTTATTCAAGAAGCCACTTATTTGTTCAAGAAGCTATGCGCTAGTTCAAAATGCGGTAAGTTAGATAGGTATTCACCGGGGCTATATGACGTATAATGCGGCCCTCTGTGGAATAACCCCTGTAATATAGAGGTGAATGTAATGGGTGGTATAAGTATTTGGCAGTTATTAATTATTGCTGTGATTGTCGTTCTGTTGTTTGGTACTAACAAATTGCGGACGCTAGGGTCAGATCTGGGTGCATCTATCAAAGGTTTTAAAAAAGCGATTGGTGATGACACACAAACCCCGCCAACTGATACTGATAAAACCAGCAATGATGCTGATTTTGCAAAGACTCTTACTGAAAAACAGCAGCCAGCAGTCAAAGCTGAAGAATCTAAGAGCCACGACAAAGAGCAGGGATAAGCTGTGTTCGATATCGGGTTTAGTGAACTGCTACTGGTGCTGGTGATCGGGCTGGTCGTCCTTGGGCCAGAACGATTACCGGTTGCTGTCAGAACCGTTGCTGGTTGGATTCGGACATTGCGTTCACTTGCGGCAACTGTGCAAAACGAGTTAGCCCAAGAGCTTAAAATACAAGAGTTGCAAGACAGCCTGAAAAAAGCAGAAGAAGCTGGTTTGCAGAACTTGACACCTGAGCTGAAAGCCTCAATGGATGAACTCAAAGAGGCTGCTGAAGCACTGAAGCGTTCTTATCATTCTGACATCGGCTCGGAAGCACCACATACGATCCATAATCCGCTCGTTACTGAACCGGAAGCGATTCATGATGGTGTTACGCCCGCAGAGTCAGCAACGAAAGTTCAAGCATCACCGCAAGCTCCGGGTACTGATATTGATAAAACAGTCGTTCCGGTATCGGTTGAAACCGCCCATGATGGCGATGATAAACCCATTGTTCAGGTTGAGGCATCTTCTGCGTCTATTTCTTCTGTAGATCGGGAGCCTGTTCCTGTTACTAATACCCGCGTAACTCAGGCACAAACTGCCGCAGTTGATACTCATAGCACAGACTCACTCAGTGCTGGTCAACCTCGAACTCACCAACCTGGCGGCGATCGGTAAACATGGCTGTTGATGATACCCAACCCCTTATTACTCATTTAATAGAACTGCGTAAGCGGCTATTGAATTGCATCATCACTATTTTAGTGGTTTTTTTCGTCTTGGTTTTCTTTGCCAATGATATCTACCACTTGGTGTCAGCTCCGTTGATCAAACAACTGCCTGCTGGTTCTAGTATGATTGCAACAGATGTCGCATCACCGTTCTTTACCCCGATTAAATTGACCATGATGGTCTCAGTATTTGTTTCAGCGCCGATGATCCTCTATCAGGTTTGGGCATTTATCGCCCCTGCGCTGTATAAACATGAGCGCCGCTTGATGATCCCACTGCTGATATCCAGCAGCTTCTTATTTTATCTGGGAATGGCATTTGCCTATTTTATTGTTTTTCCGCTAGCTTTTGGCTTTTTTGCCAAAACCGCGCCGGAAAGTGTGTTAATCGCGACGGATATCACCAAATATCTTGATTTCGTTATGGCGCTTTTTATGGCTTTTGGTATTTCTTTTGAAGTTCCGATTGCGATAATTCTTTTGTGCTGGGCGGGAGTGACAACACCTGAAGCATTGAAGAAGAAACGGCCTTATGTGTTTGTTGGTGCTTTTGTTGTGGGAATGCTCCTTACCCCACCTGATGTGCTGTCACAAACACTGTTAGCGATTCCGATGTATCTGTTATTTGAAGTGGGCGTGTTCTTTGCTCGCTTCTACACCGGCAAACAACGCCGTACCGATATTGAGGAAGAGGATGAAGAAGTCGATAACCATCCTAAAGAGTCTTAAATTTCTACTTTGATATTTTAGCCGCCTTCTGGGCGGCTTCTGTTTTGGGACACTTATGTTTGATATCGGCGTGAACTTAACCAGTTCACAATTTGCAAAAGATTGCCCTCAAGTCGTGGCCCGCGCAAAAGATGCTGGGATCTCCGGTATGCTTATTACCGGTACTGATGCAGAAGAAAGCCAGGCAGCCCTTGAGCTTGCCACAGCCTATCCGAGATATTGCTGGTCAACCGCCGGTGTTCATCCCCATCATGCGAGCAGTTGGCAAAAAGATGTGGAGCAGAAAATCCGGGGATTGGCAGCACATGCCGCAGTAGTTGCTATTGGTGAGTGTGGGTTGGATTTTAACCGCGATTTTTCTACTCCAACTGAGCAAGAGATTGCTTTTACCGCACAGCTTGCCTTAGCTGCCGAGCTTTCTTTGCCGGTATTCTTGCATTGCCGAGAGGCGCACGATCGTTTCATTGCTTTGCTTTCACCTTGGCTAGATAAAATTCCCGCAGCTGTTGTGCATTGTTTTACCGGCACTGCTGATGAATTGGATTCCTGTCTGGCATTGGGCTTATCTATCGGTATCACTGGTTGGGTTTGCGATGAACGTCGTGGTCTTGAATTGAGGGCGTTATTGCCGCGTATTCCTGTCCAGCAATTACTGCTAGAAACCGATGCCCCGTATTTATTGCCACGGGATATATATCCTAAACCGGCATCTCGTCGCAATGAACCCTGCTTTCTGCCCCATATCGTCCAGCAGGTTGCTGTCTGGCGACAAGAAGACCCTAAATGGCTAGGGCAGAAAACTGATGAAAACGCCCGCCGGATTTTCCGGTTGGTTTGAGTTAGGAGAACAATATGAGCTATGCATTCCCGGGCACCTTCCCTGGTCGCCGTATGCGCCGTGTGCGCCGTCATGATTTCAGTCGTCGACTGGTCGCTGAAAATCAGCTGACAGTCAATGACTTGATCTATCCGGTGTTTGTCATGGAAGGAACAAACCATCAACAAGCTGTTTCGTCTATGCCAGGAGTCTCGCGTATGACGATTGATTTGTTGGTGAAAGAAGCTGAAATCATTGCCAAGCTTGGCGTTCCGGTCATATCGTTATTCCCGGTTATTGAATCAGGTATGAAATCATTACATGCGGAAGAAGCTTATAACCCGGATGGACTGGTACAACGCACTATACGAGCATTAAAAGATGCGGTGCCAGAGCTCGGCATTCTTACGGATGTTGCCCTCGACCCCTACACAACCCATGGGCAAGATGGTGTGATTGACGCTGACGGTTATGTCATTAATGACATAACCAAAGAGATTTTAGTGCGCCAAGCATTGTCACATGCAGAAGCTGGTGCTGAGATTGTGGCCCCGAGCGATATGATGGATGGCCGTATTGGTGCTATTCGCGATCAGTTAGAGCTACAAGGATTGGTAAATACGCAAATTATGGCGTATTCAGCAAAATATGCCTCTTGTTACTATGGTCCATTCCGCGACGCTATTGGTTCTAGTAGCAATCTGAAAGGGGGAAATAAGAAAACCTATCAAATGGACCCGGCCAATAGTGATGAAGCTTTACAAGAGATTGCTCAAGACTTGCAGGAAGGGGCCGACATGGTGATGGTCAAGCCTGGGATGCCATATTTAGATGTGGTACGCCGGGTGAAAGACACTTTTGGAGTTCCGACCTTTGCTTATCAGGTTTCCGGTGAATATGCGATGCATATGGCAGCAATCCAAAATGGCTGGCTACAAGAAAAACCAACCGTTATGGAGTCGCTACTGTGCTTTAAGCGCGCGGGTGCGGATGGAGTATTAACTTATTTTGCCAAGCAAGTTGCCCAATGGTTGCATGACGACCATATGCAGCGTTAATAGTTTGGTAGTAATAAAAGTCGCAGGGTAGGTACTGAGATACCTACCTTGGGTTTGTTAATTAAGAGTTTTATTGCTTTTCAAACTGGCGATTATCCAGACTTTGTAGCACTTGGCTATTGAGCATATTCAGCAATAACATTGAACGAGCTTCACCATCTGGCTCGGTATAAATCGCGTGTAAACCAGCAAAGATACCCTCAGTAATTGTCACTATATCGCCAGGAGTGGGTATTTCAGGATCAATTATTTTATCTGCAGTATAGGATTGCATCTCAGTAATAACGATTGCCGGGATTACTGCGGGCTGTACGCCAAATCGGACAAAGTGACTAACACCCCGGGTGGCGCTTATCGTTGTGGTATGAATCTGCTCCGGATCAAACTCCACAAACAGATAATTTGGGAATAGTGCTTCCGTCATTTCAGTTCTTTTTCCGCGCACTAACTTTTCGATAGCGACTATCGGTGTCCAGCAATTCACTTCTTGTCGCTCTAGATGCTCTTTAGCACGCAAAAGCTGACCACGTTTACAATATAACAAATGCCAGTGTTTCATAATTTCATATGCCTTTAGCTACTACCCGGCAGCATAACAAAAATGGGGATACATATACAGTAAGGAAAAAACATCATTTGATATATCTATTTGTTATTTAAGTCATTAACTGTAATTTTTATCGAAAATCCTATATCTTTTTTTGTAAAAGTTAATAACAGATAGTCAATAATCATATGATATTTTTTCGAGTTAGCCTGCATTCATTTTTAACAAAAAGACAGCAACTGCTATAAAGACAGCCTATAATGGCGCATCACTTAGCCGCCGAAATGATCAGCATGAAATACCGTGACTTACGTGACTTCCTCTCGTTGCTGGAACAGAGGGGTGAACTTAAACGTATTAGCCAGCCTATTGATCCTTATCTGGAAATGACAGAAATTGCCGATCGCACTTTGCGTGCTGGTGGGCCTGCATTACTTTTTGAGAATCCGAAAGGCTACAGTATGCCCGTGCTGTGTAACCTGTTTGGCACAGCTAAACGGGTTGCGATGGGAATGGGGCAAGAAGATGTCAGTGCACTGCGCGATGTCGGCAAGCTGTTAGCTTTCCTGAAAGAGCCTGATCCGCCAAAAGGTTTTCGCGATTTATTCGATAAACTGCCGAAATTCAAGCAGGTATTGAATATGCCGACGAAATGCTTAAGCTCTGCCCCGTGCCAAGAGCAAGTATGGGAGGGGGAAGATGTCGATCTAAGCCGAATCCCTGTTATGCACTGTTGGCCTGAGGATGCAGCTCCATTAGTCTCTTGGGGCTTGACGGTTACCCGAGGGCCACATAAAGAGCGCCAGAACTTGGGTATCTATCGCCAACAAGTCCTGGGCAAAAATAAGTTAATTATGCGCTGGTTATCTCATCGTGGCGGCGCTTTGGATTATCAAGAATGGTGTGAAGCACATCCCGGTGAACGTTTCCCAGTAGCCGTCGCGCTGGGGGCTGATCCTGCGACTATTTTGGCTGCGGTAACGCCCGTGCCAGATACACTGTCTGAATATGCTTTTGCTGGTTTATTACGCGGACATAAAACCGAGGTCGTAAAGTGTCTTTCCAACGCACTTGAAGTTCCTGCAAGTGCAGAAATTGTATTGGAAGGATATATTGAGCAGGGTGAGATGGCACCAGAAGGCCCTTATGGTGACCATACCGGCTATTACAACGAGATTGATAGCTTCCCTGTCTTTACCGTCACACATATTACCCAACGTAAAGACGCGATTTATCATTCAACTTATACTGGCCGTCCTCCGGATGAACCGGCGGTGATGGGGGTTGCGCTGAATGAAGTATTTGTTCCTATTTTGCAAAAGCAATTCCCAGAGATTGTTGATTTTTATCTACCACCCGAGGGATGTTCATACCGCTTGGCCGTGGTAACAATCAAAAAACAGTATGCTGGTCATGCTAAACGCGTGATGATGGGTGTTTGGTCGTTTTTACGCCAGTTTATGTATACAAAATTTGTTATTGTCTGTGACGATGACATTAATGCTCGTGATTGGAATGATGTTATTTGGGCGATTACGACCCGAATGGATCCTTCCCGCGATACGGTATTAATTGAAAATACGCCAATAGATTACTTGGATTTCGCCTCGCCGGTTTCCGGTTTAGGATCGAAAATGGGGCTGGATGCCACCAACAAATGGCCAGCAGAGACTCCACGTGAATGGGGGCGTCCAATTAAAATGGATGAAGAAGTCCGCGCCCGCGTTGATGCTATTTGGGACGAACTCGCCATTTTCAGTGACAAAGAGACGAAACGCTAACCGGCGTCCATTTTGTCCTTAGTTTTGCATTTGATGACCCGACAGAGGGAAGGCATGACAACTTTAAGCTGTAAAGTAACCTCCGTAGAGGCCATTACCGATACGGTGTACCGGGTGCAATTGGTGCCTGCATCTGCATTTTCTTTCCGTGCTGGGCAGTATTTAATGGTCGTCATGGACGAGCGTGATAAACGGCCATTCTCTATGGCGTCCACGCCACTGGAAACAGACTTCATCGAGCTGCATATCGGGGCTTCGGAGCTCAACCTGTATGCTATGGCGGTGATGGATAGAATTCTGAAAGAGAAAACACTGGATGTGGATATCCCGCATGGCGAGGCGTGGTTCCGCGAGGGCAGTCATCGACCATTGGTCTTGATTGCTGGTGGTACAGGTTTTTCCTATGCGCGCTCCATTTTGTTAGCGGCATTGGCTGAGCAACCTGATCGCGAAGTCTCCATCTATTGGGGAGGGCGCGAAGCTATACATTTATATGACCTCAGCGAACTGGAAGCGCTGTCGATAAAATATCCGCAGTTGAAAGTTATCCCCGTGGTTGAGCAACCGGAAGAGGGTTGGCGCGGTCGTACTGGAACGGTTCTGAGTGCGGTGCTGCAAGACTTTGGTTCTCTTGCTGAGCAGGATATTTATATCGCGGGTCGTTTTGAAATGGCGAAGATTGCACGTGAGCGTTTTTGTGCAGAACGCGGCGCGCTGGAATCCCATATTTATGGCGATGCTTTTGCTTTTATCTGAGTAAAGCGGCAGTTAAAAAGCCCGCCCCTGACAGGCGGGAAAACGGCAACTAAACTCCAGTCTAAGGGCCTGTATTCAGGCCCTTAATGTTTTTTGGTTATACGCGTTCAAAGACAGTCGCAATGCCTTGGCCTAAGCCAATGCACATGGTTGCCAGGCCGAATTGCACGTCACGATGCTCCATCAGATTGAGCAACGTGGTGGAAATTCGTGCTCCTGAACAGCCTAATGGATGGCCGAGTGCAATGGCGCCCCCATTCAGGTTTACCTTGTCATCCATGCTTTCCAGTAGACCCAAACCTTTCAAGCAAGCCAATGACTGAGCGGCAAACGCCTCATTTAATTCAAATAAACCAATATCTTCGAGCTTAAGCCCGGCGCGCTTTAGTGCCAATTTGCTGGCGGGTACTGGGCCATAGCCCATAATTGATGGGTCGCAACCGACCACGGCCATCGAGCGAATACGGGCACGTGGCGTCAAACCCAATGATTTTGCACGAGATTCGCTCATGATTAGCATCGCGGAAGCACCATCAGAAAGTGCTGAGGATGTCCCCGCCGTCACTGTCCCATTCACTGGATCAAAAGCTGGGCGTAGAGCCGCTAAACCCGCCAAATTGGTTTCAGGGCGAATAACTTCATCAAAATCAAAGCGTTTTAATATGCCATCGGCATCGTGTCCATTGGTGGCGACAATCTCTTTGGCAAAATAGCCTTCCTGTGTGGCGGCAGATGCCCGTTGATGGGAGCGGACTGCAAACTCATCTTGAGACTCGCGGCTGATATTATGAATCTTTGCCAGCATTTCGGCTGTTAGCCCCATCATTCCTGCGGCTTTAGCCACAGTGCGGCCCATGCCAGGATGGAAATCAACACCGTGATTCATGGGTACATGGCCCATATGTTCCACACCACCAATCAAACTGACTTGCGCATCACCCACCATGATAGCTCTGGCACCATCATGCAAAGCTTGCATTGATGAGCCACACAGGCGGTTTACTGTCACCGCAGGGACACTATGAGGAATTTCGGCCAGCAAAGAAGCATTGCGGGCGATATTAAAGCCCTGCTCTAGTGTTTGCTGCACACAACCCCAATAAATATCGTCGATTTCGGCGGCATTCAGCTTAGGATTGCGGCTCAGCATTGCCCGCATTACGTGAGCAGAGAGATCTTCCGCCCGAACCTGACGGAATGCGCCGCCTTTGGAGCGGCCCATCGGTGTGCGGACGGCATCAATAATGACTACATTTTCCATGTTTTCAGACCTCATGCCGGTTGACTGGTAGAAATATCAGGCAGCGCTGTCGCTACAGGATAATAGCTTTCGTTATGTTCAGCTTTGGCCCTCAGCCCCGCCGGGACGTGATACAGCGCACCAAGATGAACATAACGCTGAGCCATTTCGACATAATTTGCACTGCCGATGGTGTCAAGGTAACGGAAAACGCCGCCGTGGAATGGCGGGAACCCAATGCCATACACCAGCGCCATGTCGCCCTCAGCTGGGCTGGCAATAATACCTTCTTCCAGACACCGCACGACTTCATTGATCATCGGGATCATGGTGCGGGCAATAATATCTTCATCACTAAATTTCTTAACTGATTGAATGACTTGTGCTAATAACACATCTACTTGTTCATCATTCTCTTTACGCGGTTTGCCTTTGGCATCTTGGGTGTAACGGTAGAAACCCTGGCCATTTTTTTGACCAAATCGTTGGTTTTCGAACATGACGTCAACCGCATCGCGATAATCTTTATTCATACGTTCAGGGAAGCCGGCAGCCATAACAGCTTGTGCATGGTGCGCGGTATCAATGCCGACCACATCTAATAGATAGGCAGGGCCCATTGGCCAGCCAAATTGTTTTTCCATCACTTTATCAATTTGGCGGAAGTCCGCTCCGTCTCTGACTAACATACCGAACCCGGCCAGATACGGGAATAAAACGCGGTTAACAAAGAAACCTGGGCAATCATTGACCACAATCGGGGTTTTACCCATTTGCGTGGCGTATGCGACAACAGCAGCGATAGTTTTATCTGAGGTTTTCGCACCTCGAATAATTTCAACCAGTGGCATGCGATGAACGGGGTTGAAGAAGTGCATGCCACAGAAGTTTTCTGGGCGTTTAAGGGATTTAGCGAGTTGATCGATCGGAATTGTAGAGGTGTTAGAGGCCAAAACAGTTTCTTCGCCGATCAATGCTTCAACTTCAGCCAGCACCGCCGCTTTCACTTTTGGATTTTCCACCACCGCTTCTACGATGACTTGGGCGCGTTCAATACCGGTGTAATCAAGTGTTGGCTGGATAGTCGCTAAGATACTCGCCATTTTCAGACCATCCACTTTGCCGCGTTCCAACTGTTTATTCAGTAACTTGGCCGCCTCATTCATCCCCAGTGTCAGGGATTTTTCATTAATGTCTTTCATAATGACTGGCACAGCTTTCAGTGCTGATTGATAGGCAATTCCACCGCCCATAATCCCCGCACCCAGTACTGCGGCCTGTTTTGGTGCACTAACACCTTTGGACAGTTTTTTAGCCTGTCCTTTAACATATTGATCATTGAGGAAAATACCGACTAATGCCCGGGCTTCATTGGATCCCGCTAAACGGACAAAACTGGTGGTTTCCAACTTCAATGCTTCGGTTCGACCAAGTTTTGCGGCGGCCTCGATGGTTTTGACTGCGGTCAGGGGAGCCGGATAGTGTTTACCTGCTACTTGCATGACCATGCCTTTAGCAATGGTAAAACACATGGCGGCTTCAGTGGGGTTGAGCTTCAGAGGCTCCAATTTCGGGAGGCGAGCGGCTTTCCAGTCAAGTTTGCCGTCAATAGCCTGTTTCAGCATGGTTAAAGCTGCATCAGCCAGTTTCTCAGGGGCGACGACAGCATCAATCAGACCAACTTTTAAAGCATCTTTAGCAATAATATCTTTGCCAGCCGCGATAATTTCCAACGCACTGTCAGCGCCTAATAACCGTGGCAAGCGAACTGAACCGCCAAAACCTGGCATGATTCCGAGCTTGGTTTCCGGTAGGCCAATACGTGCTTCTGGTGAAGCCACACGGAAATCTGTTGCCAGAATACATTCGCACCCGCCACCCAGCGCATATCCATTGATCGCAGATAGGGTCGGTACCGGTAAATCTTCCAAACGATTGAAAATGTCGTTGGCGAAAACCAACCATTGATGCAATTTTTCCGGTGGGGCATTAAACAGGGATAGAAACTCTGTGATATCAGCGCCAACAATAAAGGCCGCCTTAGTTGAACTCAATAGTAACCCTTTGAGTTCGCTTTGTTTTTCCAACACAATCAAGGCTTCACCCAGATTGGCTACGGTTTTAGTATCCAGTTTATTAACTGAACCCGGTGCTTCAAACACCAACTCGGCAATGCCGTTTTCCAGCCAGTGAAGCTTTAATGTTTCGCTTTGGTAGAGCATATCTATCTCCTGAATAAGCGCATGTGATCTGGTATGACCAGATATTCAGGAAGTGTGGATATTTTGTTAATGAATTGCAAACAAGAGATTGATTTTTTGCAGTGAAGATCACAGTCAATCGGATGGCATAATTGATTTTCATCAATTTTATTCGAGGCGTATCGAGGGGCTGAAAAATGGATTTATTGCCTACTTGCGAGCGAGTTATCACGTCAGTTATTTTGGATATTGTTGTTATCACATCATGGAATGAGTGTCGGCGAAACATGGCCTCGGCGACTATGATAAGATTGAAAAATTAAGTTCTAATAGCGAAGGGTACTGTGATGGAAACGCTGGCTTCTTTATATAACGAACATTTATCCACTCTACAACAACGCACTCGTGAGGTGTTAGAGCGTCATCAGTTAGATGCTTTATTGATTCATTCCGGTGAGTTGCAACGTATTTTCCTTGATGACCGTGACTATCCTTTTAAAGTTAATGCCCAATTCAAAGCTTGGGTGCCGGTGACGCAAGTTCCAAACTGCTGGTTATGGGTTGATGGCGTTAATTCGCCGAAGTTATGGTTTTACTCCCCGGTAGATTATTGGCACTGTGTTGAGCCGTTACCAGATAGCTTCTGGACCAAGGCCATTGATATTCAACCATTGGCAAACGCTAATGATATTGCACAACTATTACCGGCACAGCGCGATCGCGTTGCATACATTGGATATGCTCAAGAACGCGCCCAGGCCTTGGGTTTCAGTGCAGAAAACATTAATCCACAGCCAGTGTTGGATTATCTGCATTTCTACCGCTCTTATAAAACAGATTATGAACTGGCCTGCATGCGTGAAGCGCAAAAAACGGCAGTTGCCGGGCATCGCGCAGCTCATGAAGCATTCCAGTCCGGTATGAGTGAGTTTGATATCAACCTCGCTTATCTGATGGCTACCGGTCATCGTGATACTGATGTGCCCTACGATAATATTGTTGCGCTAAATGAACATTCAGCTGTACTCCATTACACTACGCTACAACACCAGCCACCGGCAGAAATGCGTAGTTTCCTGATGGATGCGGGCGCGGAATATAATGGCTATGCTGCTGACTTGACCCGCACTTATGCCGCAGACAGTGAAAACGATTTTGCCGCATTGATCAAAGACCTTAATAATGAACAGCTTGAACTGATTAAAACCATTAAAAGTGGTGAGCGCTATACCGATTATCATGTTCAGATGCATCAGCGTATTGCGAAGTTGCTGCGTACTCATAACTTGGTGACGGGTATCAGTGAAGAGGCGATGGTCGAACAAGGTATTACCTGCCCATTCTTACCACACGGGCTGGGTCACCCTCTAGGGTTGCAAGTTCATGATACTGCTGGTTTTATGCAGGATGATAAAGGGACGCATCTCAGCGCGCCATCCAAATATCCTTACCTACGCTGCACTCGTATTCTGCAACCGCGCATGGTATTGACCATTGAACCTGGCCTCTACTTTATCGAATCCTTATTGGCACCTTGGCGCTCCGGTGAATTCAGTCAGCATTTCAATTGGGATCTTATCGAAACACTGAAACCTTATGGTGGTATTCGTATAGAAGACAATATCGTTATTCACGATAATCGGGTCGAGAACATGACACGCGACCTGAAGCTGGCCTAATGCAGCCGTATCTAATCCCTACGGCGCCGGTGACTATCAGCGAAGAGATTAAAAAAAGTCGATTCATCACCTTGCTGGCGCATACCAGTGGGGTGAATGAAGCGAAAGATTTTATTCAGCAGATAAAGCAACAGCATCCAACAGCCCGGCATCATTGCTGGGCTTTTGTTGCCGGAGCACCTATAGATTCACAGCAATTAGGTTTTTCCGATGATGGTGAGCCTTCGGGCACGGCGGGTAAACCGATTCTTGCCCAACTGATGGGCAGTGGCATAGGTGAAATAACCGCGGTGGTTGTGCGCTATTATGGTGGCATCAAGTTGGGTACTGGTGGGCTAGTCAGGGCTTATGGCAGTGGTGTTCAACAGGCGTTGAAGCAAATTGAAGTAAAATATAAAGTCCCACAGGTAGAATATACTTTGCAGTGTGACTATGCGCAGTTGTCCATAGTAGAAACATTATTACAGCAGGTTGAAGGCCAGATTTTACAGAGTGATTACGCACAATTTGTGACACTCCATCTCTCTTTGCCAGCAACTCAAGCCAGTCAGGTCGGGGATAAATTGCGGGATCTCAGTCGTGGTATGTTGCAATTGACACCCATTTCGCAATAATCCCCATCCAAGTGAATTGCTAAGGAACGTGCCGGAATGCATTTTCGTGCCATAACCCGTATTGTCGGCCTGCTAGTTATCTTATTCTCCGGGACAATGTTTATTCCTGGGGTAGTGGCCTTGATCTATCGTGATGGTGCCGGCCGTGCCTTCAGCGAAACCTTTTTTGTTGCCTTGGCAATAGGCCTTTTACTGTGGCTACCGAACCGAAAACAGAAGCATGAGTTAAAGCCCCGAGAGGGCTTTTTGATCGTCGTGCTGTTCTGGACAGTGTTGGGCAGTGTCGGGGCATTACCGTTTTTATTCTCTGAGCGACCTAATCTTTCGCTGACTGATGCATTCTTTGAATCATTTTCTGGGCTGACAACTACCGGAGCCACTACGCTGGTGGGATTGGATTCGCTGCCTAAAGCTATTTTATTCTATCGACAAATGCTGCAATGGCTTGGTGGCATGGGGATCATTGTGTTGGCGGTGGCCATCTTGCCTATCTTAGGTGTTGGGGGGATGCAGCTCTATCGGGCGGAAATGCCTGGGCCGTTGAAAGATAATAAAATGCGCCCCCGGATTGCTGAAACAGCGAAAACACTTTGGCTTATCTATGTCTTGCTGACCATTGCTTGTGCGCTTTCTCTGTGGGCTGCCGGAATGTCGGTGTTTGATGCTATCTCTCACAGCTTTTCTACGATTGCAATAGGCGGCTTCTCTACTCATGACGCCAGTATCGGTTACTTCAACAGCCCGACGATTAACACTATTATTGCTATTTTCTTGCTAATCTCGGGGTGTAACTTTGGCCTGCACTTTGCTGTGCTCAGTGGCCGCAGTTTGAAAGTTTATTGGCGTGATCCCGAATTCCGTATGTTTATCTTTGTACAATTGACGCTGGTTATCGTTTGTACCTTAGTGCTCTGGCAACACAGTGTATACAAGTCGGGGATAGAAACCTTAAATCAGGCCTTTTTCCAAGTGGTCTCTATGGCGACTACGGCGGGCTTCACGACGGACAGCATTTCCAAGTGGCCGTTATTCCTACCGATACTCTTATTATGTTCTGCTTTTATCGGGGGGTGTGCGGGGTCGACCGGTGGCGGTTTGAAAGTTATCCGTATCTTGTTGCTTTATCTACAAGGTTCGCGTGAGTTAAAACGCTTGGTTCATCCAAACGCGGTCTACACCATCAAGCTGGGGCGACGAGCATTGCCGGAACGGATACTGGAAGCCGTTTGGGGTTTCTTCTCTGCATATGCATTGGTTTTCATTATCAGTATGTTGGCTATCATCGCAACGGGTGTTGATGAGTTTTCTGCTTTTGCGGCAGTGACTGCAACATTGAACAATTTAGGGCCCGGTTTGGGCGTAGTCGCGGATAACTTCACTTCTATGAACCCGGCTGCTAAATGGATATTAGTGATAACAATGCTATTTGGCCGGTTGGAAGTTTTCACCTTGCTGGTTCTTTTCACCCCAACATTCTGGCGTGAGTAATTCTGCATAAGGAACATTGCTATGAAAGTACTGATACTTTACTCCAGCCGAGATGGTCAAACGCAAACCATCGCTTCTTATATAGCTAAGGAATTATCCACCGGTGCCACGTGTGAAATACAGGACTTGGCCAATGTGGAGAAAATAGACCTGAGGCAGTATCAGCAAGTAATGATTGGCGCCTCTGTACGTTATGGCCATTTCAGCCCGGTATTGAGTCAATTCGTCAATAAACATGTTGAACAGCTTAATCAAATACCGAGTGCGTTCTTTGCCGTCAATCTGACCGCGCGTAAACCAGAGAAACGTTCTCCCCAGACTAATGCTTATGTTCGCAAGTTCTTACTCGGCACACCTTGGCAACCCACATTGTGTACGGTATTCGCAGGAGCCCTGCGTTATCCCCGCTATCGGTGGATAGACAAGGTCATGATTCAACTTATTATGCGAATGACGGGCGGAGAAACGGATACCAGCAAAGAAGTCGAGTATACCGATTGGCAACAGGTGAGCGGTTTTGCTCAAGATTTCTCAGCGCTACAGTACAAAAAGTGACGAGAATGGTGGTTATCACCGCAAGTTGTTGAAAAAAAACACGGTTGAAAAGTTTTTTCAAATTAGGGGTTGCAGGCTGTCAGGAACTCCCTATAATGCGCCTCCACTGACCGGGAACAACGAAACACACTTCGCCGGGTCAGGAAGAGAAAAGAATGATTTTGACTTCGAAAGAAAACAAATAAATCCTTGACTCTTCAGCG
>NZ_CAMPQA010000013.1:0-129905 GCF_946902935.1 Yersinia sp. Marseille-Q5920
GTGATTTGAGAGAAATTAAGATTTTCAGCGAAGTTCCGAGATTGGATTGGCTGGCTGTGTGATATTGCATAGCGGGTTAATTGAAACAGAATTTGCCTGGCGGCCATAGCGCGGTGGACCCACCTGACTCCATGCCGAACTCAGAAGTGAAACGCCGTAGCGCCGATGGTAGTGTGGGGTCTCCCCATGCGAGAGTAGGACACTGCCAGGCATCAAATAAAGCCGAGACCCCATGCCAAAAGCGTGGGGTTTTTGCTATGTGGAAAATATGAAAACTGCTAAAAGATATGGCTATTTTGCAATGGAATTTGGCGTAGATTTTGTATTTGAAGTACCCAATAGACGAAAAGGCTACCCTGATGGGTGGCCTTTTTGCGTTTAGTTCGGATGAAACTTAATATGAGTAATAGTGCTGATTAAATACTTTCTTCAGTCTTTCTGGTTTTTTCTAACCAGCTACAAATAAAGTCTGCAATCTGTTCTGGCTGATTAATATCCAGTTGTGCGACATCAGTGGCAATCGGCTTATCACTTGCTAAAGCAATGACATATTCATCAATCAGGCTTGAGAACGGCTTGCCTACCGCCTCTCTATATAGAGCGATTTTATTGATTGATTCATGTTTAAAGCCTTCAACTAAGATTAAATCGATAGTTGAAGCATCCAACCTGCTAGCAAGATAGTGCAGATCCAATAGTTTTTGTTCTGGTGTTTCTGTCATTAACGCCCAGCGGCAATCACTGGCAACTAAGGTCTGATGTGCACCGGCCTTACGCAATTCATAACTATCCTTACCCGGTGTATCAATTTCCATATTGTGATGTGTATGCTTGATCAGACCAACCCGGATTTGGCGCTGCTGTAATAAAGGAATTAGGCTTTTGAGTAATGTTGTTTTTCCTGTACCACTGTATGCAGCAATCCCTAATAGTGGTGGTGTTTTCCGGCTCATAATTCCCCTCTTTTACTCTGTTCCCATAAATCACAGTCTGTGGGAGTATTCAGGTTACTGAATTGGTCTCTTTGCCCACTAAATATTATGGATTTAGCATTAACACTTTCCATAAATATCATTAGCTTACGATCACCTTTTGCCAAATACTCCGCAAGCAGTGATTTCAGACTAACATGCATGAGCGCTAATGTTGGGTGTGCTCGCTCGCCATCGTGAACATAAGCCGCAAGTGCTTGCTGCTTTCCTTGCCAAAGTTGAGACACTAAATTGCTTGGAAGCGCTGGGACGTCACAAGGAGCAAATACAACCCATTCCGTAGCTGAATAGCTCAACCCTGTGTGCATACCCGCCAACGGCCCCACAAAGCCAGTAATGATATCGTTAATGACCGGAATTCCACTTTGTTGGTAGAGTTCTTGATTACGATTTGCATTAATAAGGAGATCGTTAACTTGGGGTTTTAATCTATCAATGACATGTTGAAACAACGGCTTATTGTGAAGAAGAATAAGTCCTTTATCATTGCCTCCCATTCGGGAAGAACGGCCTCCGGCAAGAATAACACCTGTAATATTGGGATTCATTTTTATCACTCCGCTGCATTCAACCGACGGATGAATTGTATCTTTAAATAGCACGGCGGGTCAGGATTTACTTTTATTGACAATAGGCTCTCTTTCCCTATGTGAATATCCCTGCTACTTTGTCAGCATATTTTTGAATAGGATAAATTTGCTATGAAATGCCATCGTGTTAATGAACTGATTGAGCTTTTACATCCAGCCTGGCAGCAAGAACCCGATTTAAATCTGGTGCAGTTTTTACAAAAACTATCAGATGAGGCCGGTTTTAAAGGTGGGCTTTCAGAACTCACGGACGATATTCTTATTTATCATCTAAAAATGCGTGGTTCAGCATCAACGGAAGTCATTCCTGGTCTGAAAAAAGATTACGAGGAAGACTTTAAAACTGCCATATTGCGTGCCCGTGGCATCATTAAAGATTAGTCATGCTCCTGTCTGCGGAGATAGGGACTTTTGATGATACTATTTATTATTCTCAGCGCGCTGCTGTCACTTATAAAGACTGAATGTTGTTATGAACAGCTCTGCTTTTAATTTTCAGACCTTGTCGCCTGACCTGATTATGGATGCCCTTGAAGGGGTAGGATTACGGGTGGATTCAGGGTTAACCGCGCTTAACAGCTATGAGAACCGCGTTTATCAGTTTATGGATGAAGATCGTAAACGGTACGTGGTGAAGTTTTATCGCCCTGAGCGCTGGAGCAGTGAGCAAATCATAGAAGAGCATCAATTCTCGCTTGATTTGGCTGAAGCGGAAATCCCGGTGATAGCCCCATTGCAGCTCAACGGGCGCACCTTGCATACTCACGGTGGCTTTTTCTTTACTGTTTTTCCGAGTGTTGGCGGGCGGCAGTATGAAATAGATAATCTTGACCAATTAGAGTGGGTTGGGCGTTATTTAGGCCGAATTCATCAGGTGGGTAGTGATGCTCTTTTTGTCGCTCGCTCAACAATAGGCATTGAGGAGTATCTAACAGAACCGCGTCAGTTACTGGCCAGTAGCGAGTTAGTGCCAGCAAAGCAGCGAGATAGATTTCTGGCGGCAACTGACCTACTGATTAGCACCATCAAGCAGTATTGGCATACAGATTGGCGGCCATTGCGGTTACATGGCGATTGTCACCCAGGGAATATTTTGTGGCGTGATGGGCCGATGTTTGTTGATTTGGATGATGCCCGAAATGGCCCTGCAGTTCAGGATCTTTGGATGTTGTTACACGGTGAACGCAGTGAGCAATTAATCCAACTGGATATTTTGCTTGAAGCCTATGGTGAGTTTGCTGATTTTGATCAGCGCGAGCTTGCACTCATTGAACCGTTACGCGCGATGCGGATGGTTTATTACCTTGCATGGGTCGCCAGGCGTTGGCAAGACCCTGCATTTCCTAAAAGTTTTCCGTGGATGGCGGAGTCTGATTTCTGGTTACAACAGACTGCCTCATTTACAGAACAGGTTAAGCTGTTGCAGGCACCCCCTCTGCAGCTAATGCCAATGTACTAAAGCTAAGATAATGGAGATTGTTATAGTATGAAAAATGTATGGTTAGCACTTGTTGGCATAGTGATGGCATTCAGTGCATCGGCAGCACAATTTACTGATGGCACCCAGTATCAGACGTTAAACAAACCATTAACCGGTGAGCCTCAGGTTTTAGAGTTTTTCTCTTTCTATTGCCCGCACTGCTACCAGTTTGAAGAGGTTTATCATGTTCCTCAGGCAGTCAAAAAAGCATTGCCAGAAGGGACTAAAATGACCCGTTACCATGTTGATTTCCTCGGTCCATTGGGCAAGGAACTGACTCAAGCATGGGCTGTCGCTATGGCGTTGGGTGTTGAGGAAAAAGTCACTCCATTGATGTTTGAAGGTGTACAGAAAACACAAACTGTACAAACACCTGGTGACATCCGTAATGTATTCATCAAAGCAGGTGTGAGTGGTGAAGACTATGACGCCGCATTAAACAGCTTTGTGGTTAAATCACTGGTTGTTCAGCAGCAAAAAGCCGCTGAAGATTTGCAATTACGTGGTGTGCCAGCAATGTTTGTTAATGGCAAATATATGATTAAGAATGATGGCATGGATACCAGCTCAATGGATATCTATGTTAAACAGTATGCGGATGTTGTTAAGTTCCTACTGACTCAAAAGTAATCGTATAAAAAAAGGGGCTGGATTTTATTAGCCCCTTTTTCACTTATCTTATATCCGTATATTTCAAGTTTGTTTCTCTCTTTGCCATGAAAATATTACCTTCTCTAATGTGATATTCATGCGATTGAGTGATGATTTTTATTTGTTTTGGTGTTGTTTTTAGTTAACCCATCTATTCCAGTGATAGGTAATGGACCATATTCACAGTGAAAAAAAGATAGAATGAGTTTGCATTGTGTAATAAAAAAATGGCGTCGATAACTTTCTTATAAGTAAAATTTACTGACCTTATGATGGTAACTAAATAAGTAATATCCACAATTTAGATAAATAAATTATGACAGTAAAGAAAAAAACAATAACTATAACTTTATGATTTTAATCATATTAAAATATAGCCCTAAAGAAACTGGTCGATAACTATAATCTACTCATATTTTTATTCACAAACTTATCCACAAGTTAGATCTTTAAGATCACAATGTGAAAATGCTCTCTTTCGCACAAGAATGGACGCTAAGATTCGTCTCTTGCTGCCAGCTATGGCATTCTTAGCGTCAGACCTTGCTGAATAAAGATGAAGAAACTCTATGGCCCAGATTGCAGAAAATCCATTGATCCTCGTTGACGGTTCCTCTTACCTCTATCGTGCTTACCATGCTTTCCCGCCGCTGACCAACGGCAGCGGTGAGCCAACGGGCGCGATGTATGGCGTGTTGAACATGTTGCGCAGTTTGTTGCTGCAATATCGTCCAAGCCATGTCGCTGTAGTTTTTGATGCTAAAGGTAAAACATTCCGCGATGAGCTTTTCGCTGAATATAAGTCTCACCGACCCCCTATGCCGGATGATTTACGCGCTCAAATTGAGCCACTTCACCAAATGGTTAAGGCTATGGGATTACCTTTATTGGTCGTTTCCGGCGTTGAGGCTGACGATGTTATTGGCACTTTGGCACAAGAAGCTGAAAAAGCAGGTCATGCTGTATTAATTAGTACTGGTGATAAAGATATGGCGCAATTAGTTACGCCGAATATCACTCTCATCAATACAATGAATAACGCTATTTTAGGGCCACAGGAGGTATGTGAGAAATATGGCGTTCCCCCTGAGCTGATTATTGATTTTCTCGCCCTGATGGGGGATTCCTCAGATAATATTCCTGGAGTGCCGGGTGTTGGTGAGAAAACTGCACAGGCTTTATTACAAGGTCTGGGTGGTCTGGATGCGCTATTCAGTAATTTGGATAAAATATCCTCGCTGACATTTCGTGGTGCAAAAACGATGTCGGCCAAATTGGAGCAGAATAAAGATGTTGCCTATCTCTCCTATAAATTAGCCACGATTAAAACGGATGTTGAACTGGATGTGACTTGTGATGAGCTGAAAGTCACGGCTCCTGATGATGATCAGCTACATCAATTATTTAGCCGCTATGAATTTAAGCGCTGGCTGGCGGATGTTGAAGCAGGGAAATGGCTGGAGGGTAAAAAAGATCGGCCAACAGGGCAGAGCAGCAATAAAGTTTTTGTCGCAGCAGAATCAGCTCCTGCGGTTGAAGTTACCGCGGTGCTCTCACAAGAAAATTATCAAACTATCTTGGATGAGAAATCTTTAAGCGACTGGATTGAACGGCTTAGAAACTCGGAGGTTTTTGCGTTTGATACTGAAACTGACGGCCTTGATACCCTTAGCAGTAATTTAATTGGTTTTTCTTTTGCCGTGGCACCGGGTGAAGCCGCTTATTTGCCTGTAGCTCATGATTATCTGGACGCCCCTACCCAGCTTGATAGAAATTGGGTTCTGGCCCAGCTTAAACCTTTACTGGAAGATGAAAAGGCCCTGAAAGTCGGGCAGAATCTTAAGTTTGACCAAAGCATGCTGGCGCGTTATGACATTGATCTGCGTGGTATTGCTTTCGATACCATGTTGGAATCTTATGTTTTAGACAGTGTTGCTGGCCGACATGATATGGATAGCTTGGCGGAGCGCTATCTCAATCATAAGACCATTACCTTTGAAGAAATTGCTGGCAAAGGCAAAAATCAGCTCACTTTTAACCAAATTGCGTTAGAGCAAGCTGGGCCTTATGCGGCAGAAGATGCTGATGTCACCTTACAGTTGCATTTAGTCTTGTGGCCAAAATTGCAGCAAAGTGAGGGGCTTAAGCGAGTATTCCAAGAAATTGAGATGCCGCTGTTACCAATATTGTCCCGCATTGAGCGGACTGGTGTATTGATTGACCAAAATATATTGGCGGCACACTCCAAAGAACTGACTATTCGCCTTGATGAATTGGAAAAACAAGCACATGAATTGGCTGAAGAGCCATTCAATCTCGCCTCACCGAAGCAGCTTCAGGCCATTTTGTATGAAAAACAAAAATTGCCGATCTTGAAGAAAACACCAGGAGGCGCGGCTTCAACCAATGAAGAGGTGCTGGCTGAGTTGGCACTGGATTACCCTCTGCCGAAGGTGATTCTTGAGTATCGCGGCTTGGCGAAACTGAAAAGCACTTATACCGATAAATTGCCGTTGATGATTAACCCGGTTTCTGGGCGAGTTCATACTTCTTATCATCAGGCTGTCACGGCGACTGGGCGTTTATCTTCCCGTGATCCTAACCTGCAAAACATTCCGGTGCGAAATGAAGAAGGGCGTCGTATACGTCAGGCTTTTATTGCGCCAAAGGGTTACCGCATCATGGCGGCTGACTACTCACAGATTGAGTTGCGCATCATGGCCCATTTGTCGCAAGACCAAGGATTACTGACTGCATTTGCTGCTGGGAAGGATATCCACCGCGCGACTGCGGCTGAAGTCTTTGGTTTGCCATTGGAAAAAGTCACAAACGACCAACGCCGCAGTGCTAAAGCCATTAACTTTGGTCTGATTTATGGCATGAGCGCATTCGGTTTAGCGCGACAGCTGAATATTCCTCGTGGGGAAGCGCAGCGCTATATGGATCTCTATTTTGAGCGCTACCCTGGTGTGCTGGAATATATGGAACGCACGCGCAAGCAAGCCGCTGAACAAGGTTATGTTACGACGCTGGATGGCCGCCGCCTCTATCTACCTGATATTCACTCACGCAATGCCACGCGCCGTAAGGCGGCCGAGCGTGAAGCTATCAATGCGCCGATGCAAGGCACTGCCGCTGATATTATTAAGCGCGCAATGATTGCAGTGGATGCTTGGTTGCAGCAAGAACCTGAGCCTTTGGTGCGGGTTATCATGCAAGTACACGATGAATTGGTGTTTGAGGTGCATGAAAGTGTATTGGAAAGCGCTGAGCAGAAAATTCGTGAGCTGATGGAACAGAGTATGCAATTGGCCGTGCCATTAAAAGTGGATGTCGGTGTGGGTGATAACTGGGATCAAGCGCACTAACTATTTATCTATGAAAGTAATCTATGCGGGTAAGTGGCGATAAATAAAGCACTTTATGTAATTAAGCTACATTTAGTGGTGATAATGCGGGGATGATGCAAGCTGAATCGTGCCAATTTGTGTAACTATACAACAAAAAATTCTTTTGCCCTGCGAAAAAATGATGTAGAGTTACAGATGTAGGGTACAGAGGTAAGATGTTCTATCTTTCAGACCTTTTACTTCACGTAATCGGATTTGGCTGTATATTAGCCGCCCCAGTCATTTATTGACTGGGGCGTTTTTTATTGGGTCTTTGTCAGAAAATAGGCCAGAAAATGGGCCAGCCACTGGCGGATAGAAAAGGGCTGTTGGCGGTTTTTATCAGAGAAACCTGAAGCGGAGATCGGAGCATCATCCCCTGAAGTAACAGCCCTTACGGGCTGCTTTTACCATCAATTACTCGCCTTCGTCGTCATACTCGTCAACCATCACTTCCGGCGGGATCTCACTAAACCAGGTATCCAGTTTTTCGCGTAACTTATCGACACCAATCTTTTTCAATGATGAGAAAACTTCAACCTGAATATCACCCATAAATGGAATGATAGCTTCCCGCACCATGTTCAATTGGGCTTTACGAGCGCCAGATGCCAGCTTATCTGCTTTGGTCAGCAACAACATCACTGGGGTACCGACGGCGACAGCCCACGTAATCATCTGTTGGTCTAAATCTTTCAACGGATGGCGGATATCCATCAGAACAACCAACCCTTTCAGACAGTTACGCTTCTGTAAGTATTCGCCCAGTGCGCGTTGCCACTTGAGTTTCATCTCTTCCGGGACTTCGGCATAACCATACCCCGGCAAGTCGACCAGACGGATACCATCAACCACTTCAAATAAGTTAATCAGTTGAGTACGGCCCGGTGTTTTACTGGTTCGGGCCAGGCTTTTCTGGTTGGTCAATGTATTGAGAGCGCTCGACTTTCCTGCATTTGAGCGGCCAGCGAATGCCACCTCAATACCTTCATCACGCGGCAGATGGCGAATATCCGGAGCACTGATGACGAAGTGAGTCATGTGATAGTTATAATTTCTGATAGTCAAAATTTGTCGTCTCCGTGAGAGATAGCTTACATGGAGCGATTATAACTGCATCGGGCCAAAAAAAGGGGGTTTATCTCATATAGCTTTTGTGCAGGGATCCGTGATGTCCATTAATCTGTTTTTTTTGATGAAATAACAGTTTTGTGAGTAGGTGGCCATTGTAGGGGCAATTAATTGTTTATCATTGAATGATTGTTAAGAAAAATTTTATTAAAAGTAGGCTACAATTGTCAGCAGTTAGTTTGTTTTTATCATTATTTTATGAATAAAAACAAATGACTACTTTTTGTAAACCATGGTTTTGAACAGTGCGGGATGTGCTGGCAAGGAGCATAAACACTCAGGGAGAGTGGCCTATGCTTAAGGAATGTAATGGATATACGGTGAGCCAGGGATGATCAAGGAGCTTATATACCCTAAATAATTTGAGTCGAAGTGTGACGGGTATAAAGGGATGTTCAGGGACACAGGCTGGAGCGCCGGGTGAGTCTCCTTCAGGGTTGGAGGGATGGCAAGGATAGCGAATTGCAGGAGGGAGAAACCGGGACGTTATGTAAGTGCAGGGAGTGCGCTGTAAGGATATCCTTCCGCAGAAGGTGCGAAAAAAGGCGACAGGTTAATCTGCCGCCTTTTTTCTTTCTCTTCTTTCTGCTAGATTCCGCCCAATCCTATACCTAATAAATTTCAAGATGCAGGAAAACGGCAAGTGAGAGCATCTGCAACTTGAAAGGTGACGGGTATATACTCAATCCGATCCCATATTCATTTAAGAGCACAGGTTATGAAACAACCCAATAAAGCACCACGCGCTGACCGTGCGGCCCCGAAAGGCACCGCAACACCAAAGCGTCATAAAAAAACCCGTGTAGAGCTTGATATTGAAGCCCGCGAGCGTAAACGTCAGAAAAGACACAGTGGCAATCGCTCAGGTGCGAGAACTAATGTCGAGGGCAGCAATAAGAAAGGTCAAACCGAGACTCAAGAGAAAGATCCACGTATTGGCAGCAAAGTGCCTGTGCCTCTGGTGGTGGACAGTAAGATAAAAGCTAAGCCAACCACTAAGCCGGTGGCGAAAGTCGAAGCCAAGCCACGCCTGACGCCGGAAGAAGAGCTGACTAAGCTGGAAAACGATGAGCGTCTGGATGCATTGCTGGATAGACTCGATAACGACGAAGTATTGAGCAAAGAAGACCAAGCTTATGTTGATCTGACGTTGGACCGTATTGATGTCCTGATGGAAAAACTGGGTATTGAACTGGGTGACGACGAAGAAGAAGAGAAAGAAGAAAAGCAGGAAGACATTCTAAAATTACTGAAGAGCGGTAATCCAAAAGACACATTTTAAATTATGGCGTGGGTGATCCCGATAATAGCCCTACTACTTACATGTTATCTATTGTGGTTATTGGGTAAACTATGGCGGCTGTCGCAACGAAGAAAGCGGTTGCGCAGCGCTACTGCGGCCAGACAACGAAAACATCTGCCCCCTAACCGGCCCGGTAAGCGAAAATATCGGAAGGAATGAACATGTCTGAAAACGCCATAGTTTGGGATCTGTCCCTGATTCAAAAATATAATTATTCAGGGCCGCGCTATACCTCGTACCCCACAGCCCTTGAATTTAGTGAAGATTATGATGAATCTGCTTTTGAGCAGGCGGTGAAACGCTACCCGCAGCGGCCTTTGTCGCTGTATGTGCATATCCCGTTTTGTCATAAACTTTGCTATTTCTGTGGCTGTAATAAGCTGGTGACACGTCAACAACATAAAGCTGATGAATATTTGGCGGTCTTAGAAAAAGAGATCCGCCAGCGCGCCGCGTTGTTTGCCGGGCGTCAGGTTAGCCAGATGCACTGGGGCGGTGGGACACCCACTTATCTAAATAAAACACAAATCACTCATTTGATGAATCTGTTGCGTGAAAACTTTGATTTTCTGCCCGGTGCTGAGCAGTCAATTGAAGTCGATCCACGTGAAATTGAGCTGGATGTGCTCGATCACCTGCGGGCTGAGGGGTTTAACCGCCTGAGCATGGGGGTGCAGGATTTCAATAAGGAAGTTCAACGGTTGGTTAACCGTGAGCAAGATGAAGACTTTATCTTCGCGCTGATTGCTCGCGCTAAAGCTCTTGGTTTTAACTCAACCAATATTGATTTGATTTATGGTTTGCCAAAACAGACGCCAGAAAGCTTTGCGTTTACCCTCAAGCGGGTGGCTGAACTTAGCCCCGGCCGCCTGAGTGTCTTCAATTATGCCCATCTGCCGAGCTTGTTTGCCGCACAGCGCAAAATTAAAGATGCTGATTTACCCACCGCCGAGCAGCGGCTGGATATCTTGCAGCATACCATCAGTTTCTTAACCGAATCCGGCTATCAGTTTATCGGGATGGATCACTTCGCCCGGCCAGATGATGAGTTAGCCGTTGCCCAGCGGGAAGGGAAATTACATCGTAATTTCCAAGGTTATACCACCCAAGGTGAGAGTGATTTACTCGGATTGGGGGTTTCTGCCATCAGTATGTTAGGTGACAGTTACGCGCAAAACGAAAAAGATTTGAAGACTTACTATGCCGTTGTCGAGCAACGAGGCAATGCATTGTGGCGTGGCCTGACCATGACTGAAGATGATTGCTTGCGCCGTGATGTGATTAAAACGCTGATTTGTAATTTCCAAATCAGTTATCAGCCAATTGAGCAGCATTATGGTATTCGTTTCGCGGATTATTTTGCCGAAGATTTTGAGCTATTGGCCCCCTTTGAACAAGACGGGCTGGTGGAGCGGGATGATGATGGCATTCGTGTGACACCGCGCGGGCGCTTACTCATTCGTAATATTTGTATGTGCTTTGATATCTATTTACGCAAACAAGCACGTCGGCAACAGTTTTCCCGAGTGATCTGATGATGTCACCCTCAGTGATGAGGGTGACTTTCAAATAAAATTTATTCCATTCCCAACTCTTTCAACTTACGCGTTAAGGTATTACGGCCCCAGCCCAACAGGCGCGCAGCTTCCTGTTTATGCCCTTGAGTGTGACGTAGTGCCGTGGTTAACAACGTGCGCTCCATTTCTGGCTGTGCTTCTGACAACAAATCCTGATGACCAGAACGTAATGCGCGATCAGCCCATTGCGCCAGCAGTGTTGACCAATTGTCCGGTGTGCGTTGACCAGAAGCATCCGGGGTGCTGGTTTCAAATAGCTCGGAAGGTAAATCCTGTACCAGCACTTCTTGCCCAGCCGCCATCACAGTCAGCCAACGACAGGTATTTTCCAGTTGGCGAACGTTACCCTGCCAGGGGAGGCGAGTTAGCGCGACTTCAGTTTCAGGATGCAGAATCTTGGCTTCCACCCCAAGCTCTTTAGCGGCCACTTGCAAGAAGTAGCGTGCCAGGCGCGGAATATCTTCACGGCGCTCACGCAGCGGCGGTAAATGCACTCGAATCACATTCAGACGATGGAATAAATCCTCACGGAATTTCCCTTCCTGAACCCGCAGTTCCAGATTTTGATGGGTCGCGGCAATGATGCGCACATCCACTTTGACCGGCGCGTAACCGCCAACCCGATAAAACTGGCCATCAGCCAAAACGCGCAATAGGCGAGTTTGTACATCCAGCGGCATATCACCGATTTCATCTAAAAACAGTGTGCCTCCATCAGCTTGTTCAAAACGGCCCTGGCGCACCTGATTAGCACCGGTAAAGGCCCCTTTTTCGTGTCCAAACAGCTCGGACTCAATTAAGTCTTTCGGGATCGCCGCCATATTCAGCGCGATGAAAGGCGCTTTAGCCCGAGGGCTATGGCGATGTAGTGCATGGGCCACTAACTCTTTACCGGTTCCCGATTCGCCGTTAATCAGCACGCTGATAGAGGAGCGGGATAAGCGCCCAATGATGCGGAAAACGTCCTGCATCGCCGGCGCTTCACCAATGATATCTGCGGTTGGGCCGCTTGCAGGCTGGCTACGGGGCGGTTGTTGCTGTTCTTGATAATGGCTAATCGCCCGTTCAACCAGCGCGACAGCTTCATCAATATCAAAGGGCTTGGGCAGGTAATCAAAAGCCCCTTGCTGATAGGCGCTGACTGCCGCATCTAAATCAGAATGTGCCGTCATTATGATGACCGGGAGCATTGGGTGGCGCTGTTTAATTTGTTTCAGCAGTGCCAATCCATCCATGCCGGGCATACGAATATCTGATAACAACACGTCCGGAGTTTGTGTCGCCAATGCATCCAACACCTGATTACCGGAATCAAATGTTACACAGTTCAGACCCGCTCCAGTCAGTGCGCGCTCAAGCACCCAGCGGATGGAGCTATCGTCATCGACGATCCAGACTATCCCTCGTTGCATAGAAACCTCACTGGCGAATAGGCAGGTAAACCGAGAATTCGGTGTGTCCCGGCCAACTGTTAAATTCAATTTTACCCGAATGTTGATCAATTAGACTGCGGGCAATCGACAGGCCAAGGCCGGTTCCTCCCTCGCGGCCACTGACCATCGGGTAGAAGACGGTATCTTGTAATTGCGTTGGTACACCTGGGCCATCATCTTCAATATCAATTCGCGCGGCCAAGCGATAGCGCACACCGTGCAGTGTTATCTGAAATGCAGTGCGAGTGCGCAGTGTAATGGTACCGCCAGCTTCACCTAAAGCTTGTAATGCATTGCGGGTGATATTCAGCAGCACTTGTTCAATTTGGTCGGGATCATGCGCCAGCTCCGGCAAACTGGGGTCATAGTCACGGATTAACGTCACGTTATCCGGTTTTTCTAGTGATACGAGTTGGCAAACCCGTTCAGCAACCTGATGGATGCTTTGTGTCACATGTTGACCGGGCCGCTGAGGGCCTAATAAGCGGTCAACCAGATTGCGTAAGCGATCCGCTTGCTCAATGATGACTTTGGTGTATTCCAGCAACGCCGGATCGGGCAGAGCTTTTGACAATAACTGCGCCGCACCGCGCAAGCCACCCAGTGGATTTTTAATCTCGTGTGCCAACCCACGAACCAAATCGCGTGCAGCGATTTGTTGTGCATGCTGTAGTTGCTCTTGGCTTAGCCGACGTTGGTTATCCATCGGTGCCATTTCCAGCAATATAAAACCTTCCGGTAATGACTGCGCGGTCAGCGATAAAATATGCGCACGGCCATCAACCACTAATGTCACTTCATTATCGGTAAAACCTTGCCCCGTATGTAGGCTTTCCCGCATCAAGTCGATATTGAGGGAAAAATAGCCTAATAAATCTGGCAAAGGTGTACCAAAAAGTTTACGGGAGCTTTGCGCCAGAAGTTGCTGGGCAGCGGGATTGGCATAATGGATAGCCAAATCATCATCTAATAGCAGGATGCTATTAATGAGAGAATTAAGGATCTGCCCAGCATCGGGCAGCGTGCCTGTTGCCATTACGCAGACTCCTAACCCGTCATACTTCAAGCCGCATGTGCGTTGGCTGCGTTCGTTACTCGGCCCATCCCTGGCCCTCGCCTCTGCGAGGCCGCTGCACGCAGCGTTCAAACCTGCTCCTGGCAGATTTGTCACCCGAATCACTTACCTATGTAAGCTCATCAGGACTCTCTCGCTTGCCGCCTTCTTGCAACTCGAATTATTTTGGGTTGTATTTTACTCCAGTTCAGTCACCACTGAGCCAGAGGTATGAAAACGAAAAGTGGAGAAAAAAGCCCATTATGAAATGGGCCAAAAGTTTCCACGGCAACAAAAAACTAAAAACAATTAAACGCTGTAGTACAGTTCGAACTCAACTGGGTGCGGAGTCATACGAACGCGGTCCATTTCTTCTTTACGCAGTTCGATGTAAGCATCGATAGCGTCGTCAGTGAACACGCCACCACGGGTCAAGAACTCGCGGTCTTCGTTCAGTGCAGCCATTGCTTCGTCCAGTGAGCCTGCAACTTTTGGAATTTCAGCTTCTTCTTCCGGTGGCAAGTCATACAGGTTTTTGTCCATCGCATCACCAGGGTGAATTTTGTTGATGATGCCATCAAGGCCAGCCATCAGCAGCGCTGCGAAGCACAGGTACGGGTTAGCCGCTGGGTCTGGGAAACGCGCTTCAATACGACGCGCTTTCGGGCTGGCAACCACAGGGATACGGATAGAAGCTGAACGGTTACGGGCAGAGTATGCCAGCATTACCGGTGCTTCGTAGCCTGGGACCAAACGCTTGTAGGAGTTTGTCGTTGGGTTAGCCAAGGCATTAATTGCTTTTGCGTGCTTGATGATACCGCCGATATAGAACAGCGCCATTTCAGACAGGCCCGCGTATTTGTCACCTGCGAACAAGTTAGTGCCGTTCTTGGACAAAGACATATGGCAGTGCATGCCGGAACCGTTATCACCGAACATAGGTTTTGGCATGAAAGTCGCGGTTTTACCAAACGCGTGTGCCACGTTGTGCACAACGTATTTGTAAATCTGAATTTCGTCAGCTTTCTTGGTCATGGTATTGAAGCGAGTAGCCACTTCGTTTTGACCGGCTGTTGCCACTTCATGGTGGTGTGCTTCAACAACCAGGCCCATTTCTTCCATGGTCAAACACATGGTAGAACGCAGATCCTGTGAAGAATCGACCGGAGGGACAGGGAAGTAACCGCCTTTTACTGCTGGACGGTGGCCTTTGTTGCCGCCTTCGTATTTGGTGCTGGAGTTCCATGCGCCTTCGATATCATCGATAGCGACGTGGGAGCCACGGATGCTGCTACCAAAACGAACGTCATCGAACAGGAAGAATTCTGGCTCAGGCCCAAACAACACGGTATCCGCGATACCAGAAGATTTCAGGAATTCTTCTGCGCGTTTGGAGATAGAACGCGGGTCGCGGTCATAACCTTGCAGGGTGCCTGGCTCGAGAATGTCACAACGGATAATCAGTGTGGAATCTTCGAAGAACGGGTCCATAACAGCGGTGCTGGCGTCTGGCATCAGTACCATGTCGGATTCGTTAATGCCTTTCCAGCCACCAATCGAGGAGCCATCAAACATTTTGCCTTCTTCGAAGAAGTCAGCGTTGACCTGATGAGCTGGAATAGTGATGTGCTGTTCTTTCCCTTTAGTATCGGTGAAGCGCAAATCAACAAATTTCACTTCGTGCTCATTCAGCATCGTCAAAACATGTTCAGCGGACATACTTATATCTCCTGGATTTGTCATAGTCGTCGTCGTGGAACGATTACCGTTAGGGTGTTCAGTTATCTTTTTATGCAGGCTAACGTCCATGCTGATTTTTCATGACCGTTATTCATGCTAAAATACATTGCGAAATCTATGCCAACTTTCCAAACCCCCCGTTTATGCCATATCATAGGGGTCTGCTGATATTCAGTATGCACCAGGATAGTTATATTGCACTATTTTGGTGCTTCATTTGCGCCATTGGGCACCGTATTGGTGCAAAAGTGGGCCGAGAGGCTGTTTTTGCACCGTGAAAGGGATCACAAACACACCGTCGTTAGGTTGTTTATAAGAGAAGTTTGTGATCTTGTTTAGTCCCTCGCCTAATACGTGTACAATAGCGCGCTATTTCTAAATGCCTGAGGCAAAAAAGCTGTGATCGAGAATCTGCGTAACATCGCCATTATTGCGCACGTTGACCATGGGAAAACTACCCTGGTTGATAAGTTGCTACAACAATCTGGTACTTTCGGTGAACGTACTGAAGCAACTGAACGTGTAATGGACTCCAACGATTTGGAGAAAGAGCGTGGGATAACTATCCTCGCAAAAAATACTGCCATTAAATGGAAAGACTACCGCATCAACATCGTGGATACTCCAGGACACGCCGATTTCGGTGGTGAAGTTGAGCGCGTAATGTCTATGGTTGACTCTGTGCTGTTGGTCGTCGACGCAATGGATGGCCCGATGCCGCAGACCCGTTTCGTGACCAAAAAAGCTTTTGCTAATGGTCTGAAACCAATCGTGGTAATCAACAAAGTTGACCGTCCTGGCGCGCGTCCTGACTGGGTTGTGGATCAGGTGTTTGACCTGTTCGTCAACCTGGATGCAACTGACGAACAACTGGACTTCCCTATCATTTATGCATCTGCATTGATGGGTATCGCGGGTGAAGACCACAATGATATGGCGGCAGATATGACTCCGTTGTATCAAGCTATCGTTGACCATGTATCTGCGCCACAAGTTGAGCTTGAAGCGCCGTTCCAGATGCAGATCTCTCAGCTGGATTACAACAACTATGTTGGTGTTATCGGCATCGGTCGTATCAAACGCGGTAAAGTTAAGCCAAACCAGCAAGTCACTATCATTGATAGCGAAGGCAAGACGCGTAACGGTAAAGTCGGTAAAGTTCTGACTCACATGGGTCTGGAGCGTATCGAAGCGACCGAGGCTGAAGCTGGCGACATCGTGGCTATCACCGGTCTGGGTGAGTTGAATATCTCCGACACTATCTGTGACGTTAATGCTGTTGAAGCATTGCCAGCACTGTCTGTTGATGAACCAACCGTTACCATGTATTTCTGCGTTAACACCTCTCCGTTCTGTGGTAAAGAAGGTAAGTACGTGACTTCACGTCAAATTCTTGACCGCCTGAACAAAGAGCTGATTCATAACGTAGCATTGCGTGTTGAAGAAACTGAAGATTCTGATGCGTTCCGCGTATCTGGCCGTGGTGAACTTCACCTGTCGGTTCTGATCGAAAACATGCGTCGCGAAGGTTTCGAACTGGCTGTATCTCGTCCTAAAGTTATCAACCGTGTTATCGACGGCCGCAATCAAGAACCATTTGAAAGCGTAACTTTGGATATCGAAGAACAGCACCAGGGCTCAGTGATGCAAGCCATGGGTGAACGTAAAGGCGATGTGAAGGACATGGTTCCGGACGGCAAAGGTCGTATTCGTCTGGATTATATGATCCCAAGCCGTGGCCTGATTGGCTTCCGTACTGAATTCATGACCATGACTTCAGGTACTGGCCTGCTGTACTCCACATTCAGTCATTATGATGATGTGCGTCCAGGCGAGATCGGCCAACGTCAAAACGGCGTACTGATTTCTAATGGTCAGGGTAAAGCTGTTGCGTTTGCATTGTTCAAACTGCAAGACCGCGGCAAACTGTTCATCGGTCACGGTACAGAAGTGTATGAAGGCCAAATCATCGGTATTCACTCACGTTCTAACGACCTGACTGTAAACTGTTTGACGGGTAAGCAGTTGACCAACATGCGTGCATCGGGTACTGACGAAGCAACCACTCTGGTTCCTTTCCTGAAGAAAACTCTGGAACAGGCTCTGGAATTCATTGATGACGATGAATTGGTTGAAGTTACCCCGCAATCAATCCGTATCCGTAAGCGTCATTTAACGGAAAACGATCGTAAGCGTGCAGGTCGTGGTCCTAAAGAAGGTTAATTCTTCTTAGTTTCACTGATACTTAGGGCGCTAGCAGCGCCCTGAGTTCTATCATCTGCTTCCTTGAAGCTGCAACTCCAACTCCAATGCCTTTGACGATACTTTTTGTTTTTTGTCATAACGGTAAAAATATTATTTTTCCTGACTGACCCCTCCTTTTTGCCACTCTCTCTATTCAGTTTTCTTTTTTCCCGTTACAGTAAAACTCACCATCTAATTGGGAGAGCGCCATGCTGTATATCTTTGATCTAGGGAATGTGATTGTTGATATCGACTTCAAACGTGTGTTGGGCGTTTGGAGTAAATTAAGCAGTGTCCCGTTGGCGACACTGAGCGAGCGCTTTACGATGGGAGAGGTCTTCCAGCAGCATGAGCGCGGTGAAATCAGCGATGAGGATTTTGCCCGCCAGCTGAGTGACGAGATGGGGCTATCATTGAGTTTTGAACAGTTTGCTGAGGGTTGGCAGGCGGTATTTGTGGCCTTACGTCCTGAAGTCATCACGATTATGCAAAAGTTGCGGGCAGAAGGGCACCGGGTAGTGGTGCTATCTAATACTAATCGCCTGCATTGCAATTACTGGCCACAGCACTACCCTGAAGTTGCCGCTGCTGCCGATCATCTGTATTTGTCCCAAGACTTGGGGATGCGCAAACCTGAAGCCAGGATTTATCAACATGTATTGAGCGCGGAAAATATCCCTGCGGAACAAGCTGTGTTTTTTGATGATGTTGAGGCGAATATTGTTGCAGCCAGAATTGAGGGCATTACCGGTATTCATGTCACTGACCGAAAGGTTATTCCTGCTTATTTTTCCTGATAAGTTCTTACTCGAGTGATTAATGGGTTAGCCTTAAGCTAGCCCATAACCGAGCTTAACTGTGTTGACTGAGAGATAAACATGGCGAATTTTCCGCGTTTTCGCTTATCTGCATCTTTAAAACCCAGTATTACATTCGGGCGAATGCTTTACACCCGAATTGATAAAGACGGGTTAACAATACTGGCTGGGCATTTGGCCTATGTATCATTGCTTTCTCTGGTGCCCTTGATAACTGTGATTTTTGCCCTGTTTGCGGCTTTTCCGATGTTTGCCGATATCAGCATAAAATTGAAAGCCTTCATATTTGCTAATTTTATGCCTGCCACTGGCGATATCATCCAAAGTTATCTTGAGCAATTTGTGGCGAACTCAAATCGCATGACGGTGGTGGGCACTTGCGGCTTGATTGTGACCGCGCTACTGCTGATTTACTCTGTCGACAGTGTGCTCAACACTATCTGGCGCAGTAAAGTTCACCGGTCACTGGTTTTTTCATTTGCTATTTATTGGATGGTACTGACGTTAGGGCCGATTCTCGTCGGGGCCAGCATGGTGATCAGCTCGTATCTGCTGTCATTGCAATGGCTGGCAAATGCCCAGGTAGACAGCATGATCGACGAAACACTGCGGTTATTTCCATTGCTGATTTCTTGGGTTTCGTTTTGGTTATTGTACAGTGTGGTGCCAACGGTACGGGTGCCAGCCCGAGATGCTGTGATTGGCGCGCTGATTGCCGCATTGCTTTTCGAGTTAGGTAAGAAAGGATTCACAATGTACATCACTCTGTTTCCGTCTTATCAGCTGATTTACGGGGTGCTGGCCGTCATCCCTATTTTATTCCTCTGGGTTTACTGGAGCTGGTGCATTGTGTTGCTGGGGGCGGAAATTACCGTCACCTTGGGGGAATATCGTGCTCAGCGAGATAAAACGAATATCGAGGAAAGCCAGAGTCAGGAGATGTAAGGCATTATGATTGCGTTGATTCAACGGGCGTTCAGCGCCAATGTCGTGGTTGATGGGACGGTTGTGGGTGAAATTGGCCCTGGCTTGTTGATATTACTTGGTGTCGAACAAGAGGATACCGAGCAAAAAGCACGGCGCTTATGTGAAAAGGTATTGGGTTACCGGGTTTTCGGTGATGAAGACGACAAAATGAATCTGAATGTCCAGCAAGCTGGGGGCAGTGTGCTGGTGGTTTCACAATTTACGTTAGTGGCTGATACGCAAAAAGGTATGAGACCGAGCTTTTCACGAGGTGCAGTTCCTGCAGAAGCTGACCGGCTTTATCAGTATTTTGTTGCTCAGTGCCGCGAGCGTGGTGTAAAAACTGAAACGGGAATATTTGCAGCGGATATGAAAGTTAGCTTGGTCAACGATGGCCCAGTGACTTTCTGGTTGCAAGTATAGAGACAGGATTTCACCCAAGATTGAGGAATCTAATATAGATTTTATTGATAATTTTAAAGAGAGAATGCTCCTATGTATCACTTGCGTGTGCCCACAACAGAACAAGAACTTAAAGATTATTATCAATTCCGTTGGGAAATGTTACGCAAGCCGCTACATCAACCGATAGGCTCTGAAAAAGATGCTTATGACGCGATGGCCCATCATCAAATGGTGGTGGATGAGCAAGGGAAGCCTGTTGCTATTGGCCGTTTATATATAAATGCTGATAATGAGGCCGCTATTCGCTTTCTGGCTGTGGACCCTTCAGTTCGTGCTAAGGGGTTAGGGACGTTAGTCGCGATGACGTTGGAGTCTGTGGCGCGCCAAGAAGGGGTAAAGCGGGTAGTGTGTAGTGCTCGTGAAGATGCGGTCGATTTCTTTGCCAAGTTAGGTTTTGTCAGCCAAGGGGAAATAACGGCCCCGCAGACCACACCCGTTCGTCACTTTTTAATGATTAAACCGGTGGCAACCATGGATGATATCCTGCATCGCCCAGATTGGTGCGGCCAGTTGCAGCAGGCTTGGTACGACCATATCCCACTCAGCGAAAAAATGGGTGTGCGCATCAGCCAATATACTGGCCAGCGGTTTGTGACCACGATGCCAGAGGCGGGCAATCAGAACCCTCATCATACTTTATTTGCCGGCAGCCTTTTTTCGTTAGCGACGTTAACGGGCTGGGGGTTGATTTGGTTATTACTGCGAGAACGTCATTTGGGCGGCACAATTATTCTTGCTGATGCTCATATTCGCTACAGTTCCCCCGTCACTGGACGACCACGAGCGGTTGCAGAGCTGAGTTCACTCAGTGGGGATCTGGATAGATTGGCGCGTGGCCGCCGTGCCAGAGTGCAGCTAGATGTGAACTTATTTGGCGATGAAGATGCTGGTGCCGTATTCTCAGGAACTTACATGGTTCTACCCGTCGAAGCAGGGAGTGATGGGGTTAACTAATTATTATCTTACCCGTTCATTGATAACTGATGAGCGGGTTGCGCGATAAATGATGGCAGTGAAGTGTGATTTAATGTTCTAACCTTTCATAATATTATCAAATATATTCTAGTTTTTAGTTCTACACTGTTTGTTTTGATTAATACAGTGGTGATAATTTTTTATTCCTATCGCTAGAAAATTTCATATTTATTTCTTAACCATTTCTCAATATTACCTAGCAGTAAATAGAGTAACTAATACACTAGACGATGCGTGGTAATCGTTATTTAATTACTCATCACCCGACGTTTTATTTTATTTTTTAATTTTTACCCTATCTTAGGTTGTTATTAATAAGCTAATTTGATTGTCGGATTATTAAGTTTATTGATGTTTTTAATTTTTATTAAAGAGGGAATTAAGATGAATAAGGACTGGCATAGACAAGAGATATTAGCCGCTATACGCAAAAAGAAAGGCTCTCTCTCAGCATTATCACGAGAGAGCGGGCTTTCCCCCGGAACACTGGCTAACGCACTGACACGCCCATGGCCAAAGGGCGAGATGATTATTGCAAACGCTATTGGTATTACTCCGCAAGAAATATGGCCTAGTCGATTTATCGATTATCGCGGATGTAGCATTATTCGAAGAATAAGAAAAATCTAGGAGGGTAAGACGATGTATAAATCGTTATTAGATTCAGTTAAAATGTTAATCCCATTTTGGAAAAATAGCTCAGAGGCTTGGGGAGTAAAGGATTGTAAATCAATATTCATCTATGCTAATAATAGATTTTGTGAGTTATTAGGGTTACCTGATAAATTTAATGTGGAAGGGCGGTTAGATGGGGAACTTCCTGCTCCTACAGCAGACTTTCAAGCTGAATTTCAAGAGCATGACCGGCAGGCTATATTATCGCAAGAGCGAGCGACAACCATCGAAATTCATGCATTTGAACGGCAAACTTATTTTCAGCCTTATTTTTGTGATAAATATCCATTAATAGATGAACACGGCATCGCTCAGGGCCTTATTTTTCACGCAAGGTCAGTGCCAAATCTCATTCTGATGCATTTAAATAAAATAAAAGTCCCAACGTCGCTTATATTTACTCCTCCATCAGAATCATTTTCGAAAAGAGAATGGGAAGTGTTGTTTTATGTTTTGCATGCTTTTTCAAGTAAAGAGATTGCTAAAAAACTCCATTTATCACCTAGGTCAGTCTGCAATATAATCCAAAGCATCTATAGCAAAGCTGGAGTTACCAGTAAAAATCAGGTCATAGATTATTGTTATGAAAATAAGATCAATAATTATGTCCCGCAAAGCTTCTTTGAATATTCAGGTTCTTTCCCATTAACATAAGGAAAGTTAAAATATAATTGGAGGTTATAATGGATGAAAACTTAAAGAATTCACTGGATGTACTAATAAGATTTTGGGAACACAGTTCAGAACCATGGGAGGTAAAAGATAATCAATCAAGATATATTTATGCAAATCCTAAATTCAATGAATTTTTAGATTTGCCTAAAAAATATAATGTGGAAGGGCGGTTTGATGGTGAACTTCCTACTCCAGTCTCAGAGTTTGAAGTCGAATTTCAGAGGCAAGATAGGCAGGTGGAGTTAATACAGGATCGTGTTACATCGGTTGAAATACATCTACTTAATGGACTTTCTTATTTCACAGCTTATTTTTGTGATAAATATCCTTTAATCGATGAAAACGGCATTTCACAAGGGGTTATTTGCCATGCCAGGCCGGTGCAGGATCTCATATTAACTCATTTAAATAAGATAAAAGTACCCACATCTCTTGTATTCACTCCGCCATCAGAATTATTTACCAAAAAGGAATGGGAGGTTTTATTTTATATTTTACACTCATTCTCCAGTAAAGATATTGCGAAAAAGCTCCATTTATCATCCAGAACTGTCAGTAATATTACTCAGAAAATATATGATAAGGCTGGTGTTTCCAGTCGGCGGCAGATAGTGGATTATTGCTATGAAAATAATATCAATAATTATGTCCCGCAAAGCTTCTTTGAATATTCAGGTTCTTTCCCGCTTATACAGGGATAAGCCGCTGCGCCGATTACATGGGGTATTTAGCGTAATCGGCGGTTGTTACTCAATGGCAATCCGGTAAGACAGTATTAACCGCCCTTATTGCCCTGCTATGCCATGCACCTCGCCGTGCTGCATTGTTTGGTTAACTTGCTGCCCGTGGCTATCAGTGGCTTGCAGAGAGCCATTAAGGGTTGGTTTCAATGGCTTATCTGCTGCCAAGTTACCTTTTATCTGCAATTTCAAATTACCCAGCCCTTGCAGCGGTAGTCCTTGTCGCGATAATATTGGCCAGCCCCAATTTTGTAAAATGTTAAGGTCGACAGAGCGGCTAGTCAGCGCGAGTGAGAAGGTTCTGGCGGGTGTTTGGTCAATCGTGGCGCTGGCTTCCAGCAATCCCTCTGTAGTGAAAGCACTTAAATCACTCACTGTAATTTGTTGTTCATTAGCGCTTAGAGCTAATGATGGGCGGCGGACATCGTTTTTATTAAAGGTCGCATTCCCGGCATTCAACATCAATGAACCAGACCATACTCCCCATTGATGATTTTTGGCGAGCAGTAAATGAGTCCCCGCGGCATCCAGTGACGTAATTTGGAACGGGAAATCTGGGCTGATATCAATCAACAAGTTACGGTTAGCACTTAACTTGCTGATATAGACCTCAGACAACCAGTTTGGCAGTGTTTGTTGCCATTGCTGCTTCCAGTCAGTGGGAAGGGTATAAACCAGAGCCACCAGTGTCAGCTCATCGAGTTGTAGGCGGTGGGTATCCCGCGCCCAGTTCCCCTGGGTTCTTAATAGACCATCTTGCCAACGAGTGGAGAACTGATTAATTGCTATCCCTGCTGGTGATAATGCTAATGTCGCGATAGGGTCAATCAGATGAATATTACCTTTAATAATGTCACCGGCATTAAGGGATAATTCCCCATCATCACTTTGCCAGTCACCTTGCTTAAACGTGATGTTTTTAAGGGTGAGATCTAAGTCATTAAACGCCCAATTTTTCCCTTCAACCCGCGCATCAATTAAATCAAAGCGTTTCAGCGTAATGGGCGGAAGTTGTAAAAATGTATTCCAGACATCTTCTAATGCTGCCGAGGTTTGTAGACGAATATTACTCAAGCGTAAGCTTCCGACCAGCCAACTTCCATCAGCGGATTGACTGGCATTGCCAGTCAGCTCCCCTTGCGCGATATCAGCCCCGAAGTTATTCAAAGTAAGTGTGTTTTTCTGTATTGAGCCTTGCAAATACAGTTTTTCAGCTGTGATGCCATTGATGCTCAAAGAACCCGCGCTGAACTGAAATTGGGCATTTTCACCCAGACTATTACCGGGCATTGGTTGCCAAGGGATCAGGCCGCCATTAACTTGTTGCCCAGCCACTGTCCACTGACCTGCCTGATTTTGCGGCTCAATAGTGGTATTGAGCGCCATATTGGTCAGCCTTAAAGTATCAGCCTGCAAGGGTAGCGGTGATGTGCTGTTATTGAGAGTTAAACTACCATTTTGCAAATTAAGGCTGAGAAGATGGCGAGGCTCGGTCAGTTGCTGCCAGCTCAGACCCAATACGGCCTGCTGGGCAATAAGAAACGCAGGCTGATTGGCCCGCCCGAGCGTGATATCAGTCAAGCTGACTTGCCCAGGTTGTGACCATGAGTGGTCTATTTTCCCCAGAGAAAGGCGATATTCGCTGTTATCACTGACCCAACGGCTTAACCAACCAGCAGCCCAGCTAGTCTGAAGCAATACATAGCACAGCACTATAGACAGTACTAATAGCAGTAATAACGTTAGCAGCACTTTCCCGAGAAATTTCATCCGGTATTTCCACGCCTGTCTGTATACGGAACTCTGTTTATGCCGCAAATTGTCCATTAGCTCAATAGACAATCAGTTATTGGAGCATAAAAAAATGGCCGGTGTCGTTTACGACCGGCCATTTCAGTGACGTATTAGCGTGAAGATTATTTTTCTTCTGGGAAGAGTAAGTTAAGTACGATGGCAGTAATACCGCCAGCTGCAATTCCAGAAGAAAGTAGGGTTTTAATCCAGTCAGGTGCAAATTGCAGAATCAGTGGTTGCTGTGCCACACCCATACCGACCGCCAATGACAACGCCATAATCATAATCGCGCGGCGATTAAGGGTTTCGCGAGAAACGATCCGCACTCCGGAAGCGGCAATCGTGCCGAACATCACGAGAGTTGCACCGCCCAGCACGGGTTCTGGAATATGCTGCACAAACCCAGCCACCGCAGGGAATAGGCCCAGAACAATCAGCATCAGTGCAACCACAAAACCGACATAGCGGCTGGCAACCCCGGTCAACTGGATAACTCCATTGTTTTGGCCAAAGCAGGAGTTCGGGAAAGTGTTAAACACGGCGGAAAGCATGGAGTTCAAACCATTTGCTAACACACCGCCCTTCAGGCGTTTCATGTACAACGGGCCACGAACCGGTTGCTCTGATACATCTGAGGTTGCGGTGATATCCCCGATGGTTTCAAGTGAGGTCACCATGAAGATAAGCATCAGCGGCACCAGCAGGTTCCAGTCAAAAGACAAACCATAGTACAGCGGCGTTGGGATGGTAATCAGGGCGGTGTCTACGACTGGGCGGCTTTCAGGCAACATACCTAGCGCCCACGCCAACAGATAACCCACTGCCATGGCGATAACCAAAGAGGCCACTCGTAGATACGGATTGCGCTGGCGGTTCAGTAAAATAATGACTAACAGCACGGAGCCGGCTAATAAGAGATTTTTAGGTGAGCCAAAAGTATGGTCGCTCATCGCACCATAACCGCCACCAATAGATGTCAGCCCAACTTGAATCAATGACAGGCCGATAATCATCACCACAATACCGGATACCAGAGGGGTGATAATGCGGCGCGCCAGATGCAAGAAACGGGAAAGTATAATTTCGGTACAGGACGCAACCATCAAGGTACCGAACAAGGCCGCCATCATGGTCGGGATATCAGCCCCACCATTTTTCAGCGCCAAACCGCCCATAATCAGCGGAGAAACAAAGTTAAAACTGGTGCCCTGAATGGATAACAGGCCAGAGCCCACCGGCCCCCAAGTTTTAATTTGCAGCAGCGACGCCAGGCCGGAGGCAAACAGTGACATGCTGATAATGCGCTGGGTATCTTCCGCTGGCAGCCCTAGCGCCTGACAAATTAGCAGGCCGGGGGTTATCACCGCGACAAACATAGCCAATAAATGTTGGCATGCGGCAAACAAAGTTTGGGTGAGTGGCGGGCGGTCTTCTAAACGATAAATGAGTTCGCTGGGGCGAGTTGTTGTTTGCTGCGGTGCATCAAGTTCGGCGGATTGCGTAGACATGGAGTGGCATTCCCGGATCGGCAAAGAGGGCATTTTAATGATCCGCCTCACAAAAGCAATCGGTTGCGCTGTGTTTTCTTAAATATTCTTGTTTGCCGCTAGTTCATGTTTTTCTTTTACTAAACTTGTAATCGAGAGGATTTTTTTTTCTAATCCTCTTCTTACTGCTTTGGCGTTTATTAAGGAACTGTCTAACGTCATATTTTTATTCGATATTTTAATCGCATGGAGTACCAAGATGTTTCATCTCGATACCTACGGCACGCTAGTCGCGGCCTGTCTGGTTTTATTGTTAGGCCGAAAACTCGTACAAACAGTCCCTTTTCTAAAAAAGTACACTATTCCAGAACCTGTTGCCGGTGGCCTGCTGGTGGCTTTCATGATGCTGCTGATGCAAAAGACCCTCGGTTGGGAAATCAGTTTTGATATGTCGCTGAAAGACCCCTTGATGCTGGCATTCTTTGCAACAATTGGCCTGAATGCTAACTTGGCGAGTTTACGCGCCGGTGGCAAGGCCTTGAGTGTGTTTGTCTTTGTGGTCGTTGGCTTGCTACTGATGCAGAACGCAATTGGCATCGCTCTCGCGAAGCTGATGGGTTTAGATCCGCTCATGGGCTTATTGGCTGGCTCAATTACATTATCCGGTGGGCACGGTACCGGCGCAGCATGGAGCAAAGTGTTTGTTGAACGCTATGGCTTTGAAAATGCAACTGAAGTGGCCATGGCTTGTGCAACATTTGGCCTTGTTTTGGGCGGGTTGATTGGTGGCCCAGTGGCTCGCTATCTGGTCAAACACTCTTCCACACCAGATGGCACCCCAGAAGACAGCGAAGTACCCTCCGCTTTTGAAAAGCCTTCGGCGGGCCGCATGATAACTTCATTGGTCTTGGTCGAAACCATCGCCATGATTGCGATTTGCCTGATGGCTGGCCAAGTGATTTCTAGTGCGTTACAGGGCACGATGTTTGAGTTACCGACCTTTGTCTGCGTGTTATTCGTCGGGGTTATTCTCAGTAACACACTCGCGGTAATCGGCTTCTATAAAGTCTTTGATCGCGCGGTTTCGGTGTTGGGGAATGTCAGTTTGTCACTGTTTCTGGCAATGGCCTTGATGAGCCTGAAACTGTGGGAACTGGCTTCACTGGCATTGCCGATGTTGGTTATCTTGTCGGTACAAGCATTGGCGATGGCGCTGTACGCTATCTTTGTTACTTATCGGTTGATGGGTAAAAACTATGATGCGGCCGTGTTAGCGGCGGGCCATTGTGGTTTTGGTTTAGGTGCGACACCGACGGCCATTGCGAATATGCAGGCCATTACTGACCGTTTCGGTCCATCACATTTAGCTTTCTTGGTGGTGCCGATGGTCGGTGCGTTCTTTATTGATATCGTCAATGTGATCGTGATTAAGCTTTATCTGTTGCTGCCAATCTTCCCGGCGGTAGTGGGATAATTTTGTTGTAAGAATAGTCTTAAGGGGCGGACAAAACCGCTCCTTAATCATCAAGCATTGGTATAACGCGTTCGCTCTGGTAGCCAGCGTTCTATTAATGCCTGTGCATGTTCGGGATATTGTTGATGCAGGTGGCGAGCTACTCTTTGCACTTCTGGAATCATGGCCTGATCACGCAGTAAATCAGCCACTTTAAACTCGGCACTGCCGGTTTGGCGCGTCCCTAATAATTCGCCGGGGCCACGTATTTCTAAATCCCGCTGGGCGATAACAAAACCGTCATTACTGTCACGCAGCACTTGCAAGCGCATCTGAGCCGTTTTACTCAGCGGTGTTTTATACAGCAGAACACAGTGTGAAGCGACGGCTCCGCGGCCCACACGGCCACGTAACTGGTGCAATTGCGCTAACCCTAACCGCTCCGGATTATCGATAATCATCAAACTGGCATTCGGGACATCAACCCCAACTTCAATCACTGTGGTGGCCACCAATAATTGCAATTCACCCTGTTTGAAAGCCAGCATAACCGCCTGTTTTTCTGGCCCTTTCATCCGGCCGTGCACCAAACCGACTTTAATCTCCGGCAAGGCGATTTTCAGCTCCTCACAGGTGACTTCCGCGGCTTGGGCTTCTAGTAGCTCAGATTCTTCAATCAAGGTGCAGACCCAATAAGCTTGGCGGCCCTCTTCCAAACAGGCATTTTTGACCCGTTGAATCACATCACTGCGGCGAGTATCTGGAATTGCCACTGTCGTGACTGGGGTTCTACCTGGGGGAAGTTCGTCAATGACCGAGGTATCGAGATCAGCATAAGCCGTCATGGCCAGCGTTCGGGGGATGGGGGTTGCCGTCATAATCAACTGGTGTGGGTGGAAGCCTTGCTCTTCGCCCTTTTCCCATAATGCGAGCCGCTGATGAACACCAAAACGATGCTGCTCATCAATAATAACCAGTGCTAATCCAGAAAATTGTACTTGTTCCTGAAACATGGCGTGAGTACCCACGACCATAGAAACCTGACCGCTGGCAACCGCTTCTTGCTGTGCCAGCCGTGCTTTGCCTTTTTGTTTCCCAGCCAGCCAGCCGACTTGTAAACCTAACGGCTCCAGCCATTGACGAAAAGTATTGGCATGCTGTTCAGCCAGTAACTCAGTGGGAGCCATCAACGCGACCTGCTTACCGTGGGCAATAGCACGCAGTGCGGCCAGTGCGGCAACCAATGTTTTACCCGAGCCAACGTCCCCTTGAATCAGCCGCATCATCGGGAAATTATGTGTCATATCTTGCTCGATTTCCGCCACAACCCGCTGTTGGGCTTGGGTTGGCGTGAAAGGCAGTGCCGCAAGAAAACGTTGTTTAAGTTGTTCTTCGGGCAATAAGGATAGCGCCCGATAACTTTGTGCTCCCGCCCTGACTGCCAGCATGCTGAGGTTATGGGCCAGCAGTTCTTCCATTATCAGCCGCCGTTGAGCAGGATGCTTGCCTTGTTCTAACTCGGCTAGTTGAATGTCTGCTGGTGGACGATGCAAAGTATGAATCGCTTCTGGCAGGCTGATCAGCGAGCGGCTTAATTCAATCGGCAACAATTCAGCAATGACGCTGGAATCCAGCATCGCCAGAGCTTGATCAATAAGTTTACGCAAAGTTGCCTGGCGAATACCTTCCGTTGTGGGGTAAACGGGCGTCAATGACTCTTGTAATTCAACACCGATATTTTCGCCATGCACCCGATATTCTGGGTGAATGATTTCAGGGCCAGTATTTCCCCGTTTAGCCTCACCATAGGCAATTACATGCTTACCCGGCGATAAGCTGTTTTTCATTGCGGCATTAAAATTGAAAAAGCGCAGGGTGAGCACACCGCTACCGTCGCTGATTTGGCAGGTCATCATGCGGCGGCGGCCAAAACTGATATCAGAGCGGAGAACTTCACCTTCAACAGTGACGGAAAGGCCGGGCAACAGATCGCCAATTCGGTATAGTCGTGTGCGATCTTCGTAACGTAGCGGAAGGTGAAGCAGTAGGTCTTGAATGGTTTCCAGACCCATCTTAGCCAGTTTTCCGGCCTGACTCGCGCCAACACCGGAAAGTGTACTGAGGGGTACGGCATCCAGTAGGCGGCCTTTCATTTAAGACTCCTGGATTGCATGGCGGACCACCATTGCTCATCAGCGATAACCTGGCCCTGCTCATCAATATGAGGCCGGGGAAGCCCTTTGCGTTTAGCCACTTGCGCCAGCACCGGGTAGCCACCTTCGAATAATAGCCGCTGTTGCTCATCCTCTGACAAAACACTTTGTGTTCGCCGATACATACCGGCATTTTGCCGCTGCCGTTGGGCTTCATATAAAATGAGTGCTGAAGCGACTGATACATTCAGGGATTGCACCATCCCGATCATCGGAATAATGATATCTTTATCCGCCATTGCCAAAGCTTCTTTAGATATCCCTGTTTTTTCCTGCCCCATTAAAATACAGGTGGGACGAGTATAATCGATTTCACGAAAATCAACTGCTTTATCAGATAGATGAGTCGCGAGTATTTGCATACCTTGCGATTTTAGATGAGTTATGGCTTCGGTAATATCAGAATGTGTTTTTACCTGAACCCAACTGTTGCTACCGGCCGCCGAAGAGAGTCGCGTGTACATTTCAGGGGTAGGCCAAATCGCGTGAATCTGATGAATACCGACGGCATCAGCAGTGCGAATAATCGCGGAGACATTATGAGGTTTATGTACTTGCTCCAGACAAACCGTCAGGTCCGGCTGCCTGGTAGCAAGCATTTCACAAATCCGCGCATAGCGTTGAGGATTCATAGGCGTTAATTACGGTTGCGGCTGACTTTGACCACATCTGGCATGATACGAATTTTACGCATAATGTTAGCCAGATGGACTCGGTCACGAGTAGTCAGGCGAATAAAGGCACTGTATACCCGGCCATCTTTCTCTTCAGTATTCAGGCTCTGAATATTCGATTCGGCCGCATTAATTGCCGCAGTCAGATTGGCCAAGGCACCTTGCTGGTTGAACATATCGACTTTAATTTCAGCAATAAACTCTTGCTCAGTCTCTTGGTCCCATTCAACCGCCATAAACTTCTCTGGCTCTTTTTGGTAGCCACGGATATTACGGCAGGATTCATGATGAATGACCAAACCTTTGCCGGGGCTTATATGGGCGATAATTGGGTCACCTGGAATTGGACGGCAGCACTTGGCAAAGGTAATCAGGACACCATCAGCACCTTTAATTGCCAGGTTACGGGTACCAGAACTCGCCAAGGTGGAGGGGTCACCCAATAGGTTTTTCGCCACCACCACACTCATTGCGTTACCCAACCCGATTTCTGCCAACAAGTCATCCAGCGTCGCCAACTTCATACGATCCAGTTCATGTTTGATATTTTCTTCAGAAATATCAGACAGTTTTCGACCATTACCTAAAGCATGATTCAATAATCGGCGGCCAAGGCTTACCGATTCATCACGTTTAAGGTTTTTCAGCAATTGACGAATTTTGGCGCGAGCTTTCGAGCTGACAACAAAATTCAGCCAGGCGGCATTTGGTCGTGCACCTGGAGCGGTAATGATCTCAACAGTTTGGCCACTGCTTAGTGACTGAGAAAGCGGATAGGGCTGGCGATCAACGCGTGCACCGACACAGGCATGACCAATATCGGTATGCACGGCATAAGCAAAATCGACAGGCGTTGCACCGGCAGGCAATTCAACAATGCGCCCTTCCGGGGTGAAAACGTAAATCTCATCAGGGAACAAATCAGATTTTACACTTTCAATAAATTCAAACGAGCTGCCCGCGCTTTGCTGTAATTCCAGCAAGCTTTGCATCCAGCGCTGAGCGCGGATCTGTGCGGTAGTACCGGACTCACCTTGCTCTTTATAAGCCCAGTGTGCCGCAACCCCCATTTCGGCCATCTGATCCATATCTTCAGTACGGATTTGTACCTCTACCGGAACCCCATGAGGGCCGATTAATGAGGTATGCAATGATTGATAGCCGTTAGCCTTAGGGATGGCAATATAGTCTTTTACTCGGCCAGGGCGGGGTTTATACAGGCTATGAGCTTGCCCCAGCACGCGATAGCAAGTATCAACTTCTTTAACGATAACCCGAAAGGCATAGATATCCATGATGGAGTGAAAACGCTGCTCCTTCAGGTTCATCTTGCAATAGATGGAATAGAGATGCTTTTCTCGACCACTGACGCGGCAAGGTATTCCTGCTTCTGTCAGACGCCCTTCAATCTCCGCCAAGATTTTTTGGATCATCTCTTTGCGGTTACCGCGTGCGGCTTTCACCACTTCTTTAATCACGCGGTAGCGATTAGGATAAAGCGCTTCAAAACCCAGCTCTTCCAGCTCAGTTTTTAAATGGTGAATACCCAATCGGTGTGCCAGTGGGCTATATATTTCAAGGGTTTCGCGGGCAATACGGCGACGTTTATCCGGGCGCAAAGAGCCCAGCGTTCGCATGTTATGGGTGCGGTCAGCCAGTTTGATCAAAATGACGCGGATATCCTGCACCATCGCCATGATCATTTTGCGGAAGTTCTCCGCCTGGGCTTCTTTCTTATCGCGGAAGTTCAGTTTATCGAGTTTAGAAACGCCCTCGACCAGCTCGGCTACGCTTTTCCCAAACAACTGCTCCATATCTTGATAAGTAGCAGGGGTATCTTCAATGACGTCATGTAACAGCGCCGCCATTAAGGTTTCGTAATCGAGCCGCATCTCCGCAAGAATACAGGCCACAGCAACCGGGTGAGTGATATAGGGCTCACCACTGGAGCGTGTCTGACCCTCGTGAGCATCACGTGCGACAAGGTATGCCTGTTTGAGGCGCTTAATCTGCTCCTCTGGCAGGTAACGTAGAATCAGCAGATTCAGGCTTTCAAACAGGTACAAAGTAGACTCGCTGTCTAATTAACGACGACCTTCAGCAATCGCGGTTACCGCTTGGATCTCTGCGGCTTCCTGCTCTTGCTGTTCTTGGCGTTCACGTACATCGAGAATCTGATTTGTAATCAGGCCTTCTTCGATTTCGCGCAGCGCAATCACAGTGACTTTATCGTTTTCTTCTGGAACCAGTGCGTCTTTACCGCCGGACTGGATTTGACGTGCCCGACGAGCAGCGACCAACACCAGGTCAAAACGGTTACCAATTTTCTCTACAGCGTCTTGAACAGTTACGCGTGCCATAATTCTGCTACTCCACAGGTGACGAAATGACTGGGCATGATACTGAAACTCTGTTCAGTCTGCCAATAATTTGGTGATTAAAGCGTCATGCCGCTGTTTCTGGCGGCCTAAACGCAGTCGTTCAGCGCGAATAATGGTTTTCAGATCAGACAATGCCAGATTGAAATCATCATTCACGATTAAATAATCATATTCTGCGTAGTGGGTCATCTCCGCGACAGCTTGCGCCATTCGCTTTGCAATAACCTCCTCGCTATCCTGCCCACGGCCACGCAAGCGGCGATCCAATTCTTCTTTGGATGGAGGCAAAATAAAAATACTGCGCGCGGTCGGCATTTTTGCGCGAATTTGCTGCGCGCCTTGCCAGTCTATATCTAAAAACACGTCGACACCGGTTGCGAGAATCTGCTCAATCGCCAGACGTGAGGTGCCATAGTAATTTTCAAAAACTTTGGCATGCTCAAGAAAAGCATCGTCATCAATCATTTGGCAAAATTCTTCTTTAGAAACAAAGAAGTAATGTTCGCCGTGATTTTCCCCTGGACGTATATCACGTGTGGTATGAGAAACAGAAACCTGCGTGTCGTACAAAGGTTGTGTTTTTAACAAAGCCTGAATCAGACTTGATTTCCCTGCCCCACTAGGTGCAGAAACTATGTATAGCGTGCCTTGAACCATGATGACGTTTCAGTTGATTAGGTTGATATGTAGAAAGCAGAAGTGTGAATCTCCGCACAGTATACACGGCTGTAACGCGTCATGCAGCGTTACAACACATTTCACCTCAATGTTTCGCCCATAAACAGCACGTTTTTATGATTTTGCGGGGAGCATTGCGTAATTTCAGCTTGTTGCAGCAAGTGCAAAAGTATTATTCGGTCACTTACGCATTTAAGTTTTTTCCCCTTCGACGGACGAGCCATTTCAGGTTTTACTGCCCGCCAGCAAAGGGAGGTACTGATGAATGCGCAAAAAATTGAAAATACTAAGCCTACTGATTCTTGGTTTTATAAATTGGGGGGCCAGAGCGGAGTCTGTGTGCCCTGAATGGTCAGAAGAAAGAATGTCAGGCGAAATTGATCTTTTGGCGAAGCAGCTCTTTCAGTGGGATTTGGCATATCACCAGCAAGGTATTAGCCTGCTTTCTGATAATATTTACGATCAATTGCAGGACAAACTGCATGGGTGGCGATTATGTCATGGGCTACCGGATACGAAGAATAGCACGTTGATAGCGGGTAACGGGAAGAGTCCTCATCCTGTTGCTCACACCGGCTTAAAAAAGCTTAAAGATGAAACTGCACTTATTGACTGGATGGCGGGGCGGAAGAATCTCTGGGTGCAGCCCAAAATAGATGGCGTTGCGGTCACACTGGTTTATCAGTCAGGAAACCTGACTCAAATTTTGAGTCGAGGAAATGGCTTGAAAGGTCAGGACTGGACGGATAAAGCACCGCTTATTTCTGCTATTCCTCAATATATTACCGCAGCGCCCCCTTCGTTAACTCTACAGGGGGAATTATTCTTACAAATGGAGGGGCATCAACAAGTGCAGTCGGGAGGTGTCAATGCCCGAGCTTCTGTTGCAGGTGCACTGATGCGCAAGTCTACAACTCCATTCCTGACCAAATTGGGTATTTTTATTTGGGCATGGCCGGATGGGCCAAAAAGTATGAAGGAAAAAACTGCATTATTAAAAAAAATGGGATTTCCTTTAACTGCTTATTACAGCGAACCCGTCTTTTCCAGTAGCGATGTTGCTCATTGGCGAAAGCTCTGGTTTCAAATGCCGCTACCTTTTGTGACTGATGGCGTGGTTATCCGTCAAGAAGATGAGCCAGCAGGGCGTCATTGGCATGCAACACCAGGAAACTGGTCTGTAGCATGGAAATATCCACCTCCCCAGCAAATAACTGAAATAAAAGATATCCATTTTACCGTTGGTCGCACTGGTAAAGTTACCGCTATTTTACAGGTAGCTCCGGTAAAAATTGATGACAAATGGATTCGTCGAGTAAATATTGGATCTATTGCCCGCTGGAAACAGTGGGATATTGTGCCGGGTGATCAAGTCACTATCACATTGGCTGGGCAGGGTATTCCACGATTGGATAATGTTATCTGGCGAGTAAGCCAGCGGCACGAAATCACCCCGCCTGCTGCAAATAAGTTCCATCAGTTAAGTTGTTTTCACCTTTTACCTCTTGAGTGCAAACCCCAGTTTCTATCTCGCTTAGCATGGCTTAGTGGTGCTAACGGGTTAGATATGCAGGGTGTGGGAAGTGGGCTCTGGCGAGAACTTGTCCACCATGGGCTTATTAATAGCTTGGTCGATTGGTTGTCACTGTCTGTAGAGCAGATTGCGGCCGTTCCTGGTATTGGGCAAGGTCGAGCAGAGAAGATTTATCTGCAATTTCAACGCGCCAGACAACAGCCTTTTCCTCAATGGTTACAGGCTTTGGGATTCCCGCAGGCAATACCTATTGATTCTCAGTGGCACTCTTTACAACAATGGAGTATTGCCGAATGGCGCTTGATATCAGGTATTGGGGCAGTGCGGGCAAAACAAATTAATCATTTTTTACATCACCCAGAAATCCAAACGATGGCTGATTTCTTATCGCAACAGGGAATTACAGGGTTTCGGCCCGAAGAGTAATCATCCGGGATGAGCTTAATGTTCTGAATGTTCATATTTGAATACGGGCAGGCCAAGGCGGAATCTCAGAGCCAGCAATCGTGCGCTTAGCCCAGTGACCAGTGTAATAATAATAACCCAGTTATGGGATAGCGGCGTGTATTGCTGTAGCGCTATGTAGATCCATGCAGCAGCAAATGATATACCGGCATAAATTTCTTTCTGAAACACCAATGGAATGCAGTTACAGAACATATCGCGCAGAACACCGCCAAATACGCCGGTAATCACAGCGGCTATGGCAGCAATAATTGTGCTGTGGCCCATATCGAGGGCGATTTGTGCGCCAATAATAGAAAAAACAATTAGTCCGATGGCATCAAGCACTAAAAACAAATGGCGCAAATGCTTCATTAACGGAGCCATCCAGGTTGTGACGATCGCAGCAACAGCGACAATAACAATGTATTCAGGGTGCTTAACCCACCTAAGCGGATAGTGGCCCAGCAATATATCTCTAACTGAGCCGCCACCGATAGCAGTTGCAGATGCAATGATAATGACGCCAAACATATCCATCTGACGGCGGCCTGCGGCCAGTGCACCGGTCATGGCTTCAGCGGTGATACCGATAATATAAAGAACACTGAGTAGCATATTGAATGTAATTTCTTAAGGGCAGTAAAGGGGGGCAGCTTAGTCACTAAGCAAAAACGTCGCGACTGAGATTTTCTAAACCGTGCGTTTAAAATTATTTAATCTAATTGAAATATTAATTATCTTATTGATATTTTTATATAAAAAAATAACTATTGGTTTGTTATTCATTAGTTGTTTTAGGGTGAAAATCAATTATTAAGATAGTGTGGGAGAGCTTAAAGGTCATGTGATGATTATTCTACTTGATTGCAGAGTAACTCATCGAGTGGTGGTTTTTATCTCTATTTTATCTTTTGTTTCAGTGGAGTTTTTCATGGGTAAGTGTGTTAATTAGCGCCAATATCGGGCTGTATTCTTGGCTGGTATGGTAGCTATCGGAGCATTGCTGGATGGTTGATTGATAGAACAGGTCAAGCCAATACAGCAACGGTGAAAGTAACGTCTCCGGCTGTATTAAAGGTGAACCGATGACACAAACGACCCTCTTTTTCGGTTTGAGCCGCCCTCATGACCTAGCTATTTCCACCACTGAATGACAGTCTTTTGTTGATAATGATGTCACCAGCCGCTTCAAGGATTGCCTGACAGTTATTGATGCTAAAGGGCAATGGTTGGGAAATGATGGGAATGTGGCTAAAGAAAATAGTAAGGCGTTAGTGCTTATCCATAAAAGATGACAAAGAGAATACAATAGAAGCGCTGCGCTCCCAGTATAAACAGCAGTTTGCGCAAGAGTCTGTTATGCGTGTTGATACTATTGTATATGTTGATTTCTAAAGGTAAATATTGAGTTTGAGCTTTATGGTCTTTTACCTCCCGATTGGAAGTAAAAGGCCTGTAATATCATTAACTTTATATGGATAAACCGTATTTTTGTTACAAGACCAGTCCGGCAATAGCAGCAGAAAGTAAGCTAACCAAAGTTGAACCATATACTAGTTTTAATCCGAATCGTGAAACTACATTACCTTGCTGCTCATTTAGCCCTTTAATGGCACCAGTAACAATTTCAATAGAGGCTAATTTAGCAAAAGAGACTAAAAATACAGAAAGAATACCCAAATCTCTCGGCAACATTTCGGCGGCAACTTTTTTCAGCTCAATCATGCAACGAACTCATTTGCCACCAGTTTAGTCGCCATAATACTCCCTGCATACAAAGCATCTTGAGCGGGGATGCCAATTAGTAGAGCTAGCGGATAAAATAGATATCCCAGTATGCCTTGGAAACTGATGTTGAATAAGGTGCTAAATAAAGCATTAGTGGCTGAAGTTATAGCAACAAACCTATTAACATTGCGGCTATAGTCATCGCAATTTTAAAGCCAGCCAAAATATATTCTCCAAGCATTTCAAAAAAATTTGATCTTCATGAAGCTTATTTAGCTTTAATTCAGGTTCTTCCGTGACCGGATAAGAGTTAATAATTGAAAGTATAATAAAAGCACTAAACATATTTAGTTTGAGCGCTGTTACTACAAATTTTTGATCGAGCATGGTCATATAAACACTGAAAATCGACATGGAGACAGTCGACATTGCAGTGGCCGCCATGGTGTACATTCTGCGCGACGAGCTATCGGCAGATTATTTTCATCATTTATCCATTGGGTGACTCACTATTTATCTGCCCGCTTAAATTGCCACCATTAAGGCAAATGTAGCACTTCCTCAAGAAGGCCGAGGCGATAGCACCATCTGTGTTTAACTCACCCATAGGATAGAATATGAACATGATTAATCTCCCTAGTTGCCGCGCTTTTACTGAGGCCGGCCATTTATCTCAAATATCGGCTTATTACGAAGAAGGTCGCAATACCATGTGGATGTTGCTGCGTGCTCATCCCCGCCCCTGTTTTAATCTGGAGTTAATTGAAAATATTATGACATTGGTACAGGCCGCTAAAGAATCAAAATTACCTATCGATTTTTGGGTAACTGGTTCGATGGTGCCTAATATGTTTAATGTAGGAGGGGATTTAAACTTTTTTGCCCAAATGATCAGAAATCGTAAGCGGGAAGCGCTAATGGCTTATGCTCGTGCTTGCGTAGATTGTGTTCATGCGGCTTCTCGTGGGTTTGATACTGGTGCTATCTCTATTGCAATGATTGAAGGGAGTGCACTGGGTGGGGGATTTGAAGCGGCATTAGCTCATCACTTTGTATTAGCACAAACGACCGCCAGAATGGGATTTCCGGAAATTGCATTTAATTTATTTCCGGGTATGGGGGGATATTCACTAGTTGCCAGAAAAGCGGGTATGAAAGTGGCAGAACAACTGATTTGGACAGGTGAACCCCATGCTGCGGAATGGTATGAGAGCCGTGGATTAATAGATAAGTTATTTCAGCCGGGGGATGCTTATCTTGCGACACGCACATTTATAGACACTATCAAGCCTAAATTAAATGCCATACGAGCTATGATTCGAGTGCGGCAGCGTGTTCTACAATTAACGCGTTCTGAATTAATGGATATTACAGAAGACTGGGTTGATTCTGCATTGTCTATTGAACCGAAAGATATCGCCTATATTGAACGGCTGGTTATGTTGCAAGACAGACATGCTTCAGGAATACCAAAAGCTATATAGTTTTTGCACCTAATCCAGTGAAAGGTGAGGGTGTTGTGTTATCAGCCAATGCTCCAGTTCATCTGCGGGCATTGGTTTAGCATAAAGAAATCCCTGTTTTTCATCAATGCCAATAGAATCCAGAAATTCTTCTTCCTCTTTAGTTTCTACCCCTTCGGCGATCACTTGCATTTTAAGTGCTTCGGCGACAACGATAATGGCTCGTACCAGAGATTGTGAAATAGGATTAGTATCAATATGGCGAACAAAACTTTGATCCAGCTTAATGGCATCAATAGGGATGCGCGCTAACTGAGAGAGTGAAGAATAACCAGTACCAAAATCATCTAAGTGAACTTGAGCACCTAAGTAGCGTAGCTGTTTAATTATATTGATAGCGGCGTCTTCATTATCAATTAAGCAACTTTCCGTTAATTCAACATCGACCAAGCTAGATTCCAGTTCGCTGGCTTCGAGAGATTCAATAAAGCTGGTAACGATAGCCTCATCTATCAATTGTCGAGCAGAAACATTGACGGCAACTCGTAGGTTAATCCCGCGTTTTCTCCAATCGACGGCTTGTTGCATCGATGTTTGCAGTACCCATTTACCCAGGGGCCTGATAAGTCCGGATTCTTCGGCATAGGAGATAAATTCCAGAGGAGCAATCAAACCTCGTTCAGGCGATAACCATCTGACGAGTGCTTCTACACTGTGCACTTTTCCTGTTTTGGTTGATATTTTTGGCTGGTAATAGACATGTAATTGGTGCTGTTCTAAACCCTTGCGTAAATTGGTATCGAGCCAAACATATTCGGATACTTTTTTATTCATTTGCTGCGAGAAAATTGAATAGGTCTGTTTTCCATGTTCTTTTGCGGTATACATAGCGGTATCTGCGCTGCGAATAATATTTTCCAATGTGTCGCCATGCTCAGGGCATAGTGCAAGACCAATTGAACAGCCGGTATATACCTCGATCAATCCAATCCGGAAAGGCGATTTCATACGGTTGAGAATTCTCTGTGCAGTTGTTTCAAGCAAGTTTATCGTAGCGTTTTCGACCAAAACAATAAACTCATCACCTCCTAACCGGGCAAGCATTTCGTTGTCACCCAGGCAACTTAAAATAGCCTGAGAAACATCCTTCAGTAACCGATCACCAAACATATGGCCGTAATGGTCATTCACTTTTTTGAAGTTATCGAGATCGAGATAAATAATACCTACAGAGGTGTCAACACGGGTTTGGATTGCGCTGTTTATGCGTTCATGAATAGCATGGCGATTAGGTAAACCAGTAATCATATCGGTATTGGCCAGAATCCTAAGGCGTTCTTGAGCGCGTCTCTCTTTGGTAATATCAGTGCCAGAGCAGATGAGATAGCGCTCATTTTTACCGCTACCACTATGAACAAACTTATTGCGGAATAAAAATAGGCGCTTTCCTTTAACGGTGTTAACCCAACGCTCTGCTTCATAAGATGCACCACGCTGAAAGAATCCCTCAATATTTTTCCGTGACGACGCCCCTTCCTTGGCTGTCATAAATAAGTCATAGACGTTTTTACCAATAACATCTTGCTCTTTCTTACCGGTATATTCTTCGCTAAGGTGGTTAAATCGTTGTACGCACCCATCTTTATCAAGAATAACAATCACTGAATTAGCTTCAGAAACGACCTGCTCTGCAAAGGAAAGACCTATGACCAAGTCACGAGCTACAGATTCAGTATCAGCATAGGCTGAGGCAGTACCTCCCCATTCTTTCTTATTAATCTTGCGGCCGACAAGATGTAGATGAAGGGGGTGACCATAAATTTCAATTTCAATATCTAAACTTGCAGTAATTCCGGTTAAGCTCCGGATTCTCATTGTTTGGACTAAATTAAGGGATATTGCGATATTTGTTGTCCCTTTAACTGCAGATAACTCTAAAGCTTGGCTATCAAAAGCAAGCCGCCAAAATGGGCTATGAGTACCAAAGTAAGCATTGAGGATCGACGTGTCTTGGTTTTCGAACATATGCGACCCCCTAAAAGTGTATATGAGTCTTTTACTTACCTTAGCCGGAAACTCAGAAGGCCCTATTCCTAACCCTCCCAGTGATGAATAATCATCCTGACCTGTAGAACATGACTCTATCCAGATCACCTACCGAATAAAGTATATGTGTAATTTATTCATACCAGATCGTAGATAGTAGTGATAATCATATTAAATGCTTTTTTTACTTTAAGGTTGTGATGAAAGTTAAGCATGAAAAAATAAAAGACACTATTTTTTATATTGTTACGTTCATTTAGGCTAAATCCTAAAATGAGAAAAGAAAGATGAGACATGGTTTATTGGAGTGTAGTGGGGATAGTATGGTTTTTAGTGAGTTAATGATGGAAGTATGTCAGTGGTAAGCAATCTGGGTATTCCATTTCGAAACAAGATGAGAATACCCGAGGTAAATCACGATTATGGTTTTTCTGCGATTCTTTTCAGATACTCATTATTTTTGAATACAATCATGATCATCTCAAAACCAATACGTGAACTAATGCCACCGCCGATGATGATGGCAATCCCTATGAAGAAACTACCAAACATCGCCAGTACGCCGGATACAATGATGCCAAACAGTGAGAGCCAATATAAAATAGTAAGAATTTTTGGTGTCAGCATTGAATCAAAATAAAGTACATTCTTAAGCATTACATAATCCTTCATCTTTAAATGTTCAAATTTCGGTAGTGATTATGTATTAATTTTAAGTTCGTGACCACACATTACTTATTGTGAAATATATATAATCCCCTTTCCGGATAATATTTTTACTTAAAGTTAAGTACCATTCCAACCCCGACCTCTTCTATATCAACCGCACCGGCTAATGCTATTTTAGCTTTTAGGTCAGTACAGTGACAGGGATACAGTGCTTGTGCGCTGAGCTGCTTGAAATAGTCTGATGTTCTGGTGAGGATGGATTTCTCTGTATTTAATAGATGAAAACCACCAATAACAGCCCGAACGCGCTTATCACCGGTCACTTTAATAGCATAATCAATAATATTGCAGATCCCAGAGTGAGAGCAGCCAGTAATAATTACAATGCCCTCTGGGCTGGTATAAACTATCACACTGTCGTCTATGACAAAGTCGTCAACTTCATGGCCACAACAATTGATAGTTTTCCCTATAGGATGCAGCCCTTCAAAATCATTACTACGTTCTATCTCACCTAAAAAAAGTAAATTATCCGTAATGTAATAAACACCGGACTGATCAATTCGTTTGAAAAAGGTGGAATAGCCATCAGCCGGAAAATGAGCACCTATTGATTTATCTTCGTAGTATTTAGGGGTAAATGCATTGGGGTGAGCCACAAGTTTTATTTTCTGCTCACTATAGTGATTTGTTCGGTCTAGATATTGTGCAAGATGGGTTAAGCCCCCGCTATGGTCGTTATGACCATGGGAGAAAATCACACTATCGATATTGCTGATATTAATACCCAGAATTGCCGCATTACATAGAAAAACGTCAGAGTAACCAGTATCAAAAAGAAAATTTTTTCCATTAATTTCAATATGATAACAAACCCCCGGTTCGGCTATAAGATATTTGTCTATTAGGGTGTTGTTATCAACCAGCACAGTTAACTGCATATCCTTTTCCTTGTTTACTCACATTATTCCGACACTAGTTTTATTTGCGGCTATCGAAAAGTAATTTACACGCTAATCCGGTAAAGACTACGCTTAGCAAATAGTTTGGCCAGCGAGCTGAAAACGCCCCGGTTTTAAAGCGGTTACTCATATTACTGACCACTAAAATCAGGCTATCATTAATAATCAAGCCAATAGCATTCAGGATGGTTGCCAATAACAGCATTTGCACAATCACTGAACCTGACTGGGGGTGATAAATTGTGGGAATAGCGCCAGTACAAATAGAGCCATCTTGGGATTCAGCAATTTGGTGAATAATCCTTTCCGGAAGGCCTTATATACGGGAGCGGGTGATAACGCTGCTTTTATCGGGACACCGTGGGCTGAGGTGAGTATTTTCCATGCCAAATAGAGTAAATAGCATGCACCGAGTATCCGCACTGCATCGTAAGCTAGTGGTACCACTATAAAAAGTTGTGAAAGCCCTAATGCTGCCGCCAACGTGTGGTAATAAGTTCCTAACTGAATACCTGCAAGTGCTACACAAGCACCGGAAAACAGCAGTAAAGTTGTTGTGGCGATCATAACCTCTCCGCAGGAATTACTCGAAAATATGGGCACCTAGTTTTGTTTGTTCAACATACTTCATATAACGGGGGAAAAACAACGAATGTCCTATGTTGTTTAAAATTAGGTGCAGGTTTGTTTAAGCTTTCAATGGCTAGTGATAATTATCCTATACAGATGAGAGTTTGAGAAACTAATGATAATAAGAGCGATATCTGAGGACATTCCGCGCTTAGTTGAGATTTGGGAAAAAGCAGTAAGGGAATCGTATTTGTTTCTAACTGAGGCTGATATTCAATTTTATTTGCTTGGGCTAGAAGTTTGGTTATTTGAAAATAGCAGATAGGCAGTAGGGCTTATTGGCCTCGATGGTAATAAAGTGGAGGTGTTATTCATTGATCCCATCTATCACGGTAAAGGTTTTGGGAAAACGCTGTTGGCGCATGCTCAGCATTTAAAGGGAAAGCTCAGTGTGAATGAACAAAATCCCGCTGCGTTAGCTTTTTACTTGAAATCTGGATTTGTAAAAACTGGTCAGTTCAGAACTGGGCGGCGAGGGAAAGGCTTTTTCACTGCTTCACTTGGCGCAGGTAGAGTAATAAAAGCCCAAATTTCTCCGGGCTTTAGTAAAACGGATGAATAAAAGAAGTTACTCAATATTCTGGATCTGCTCGCGCATTTGCTCGATAAGCACTTTCAGCTCAATAGCTGAATTGGTAACTTCGGCATTGATAGATTTTGATGCTAGCGTATTCGACTCGCGGTTGAATTCTTGCATCATAAAATCAAGGCGGCGGCCAACGGCTTCTTTCTTCTTCAGAATATTGTGTGTTTCTTTGACATGCGCTTCAAGTCGATCCAACTCTTCAGCTACATCGACACGTTGTGCCATCAGCACTAATTCCTGCTCCAGGCGAGTATTTTCCAACTGAACCTGTGCTTCTTCCAGTTTGTTGAGCAAACGCTCACGCTGCCATTGCAAGATATTTGGCATATGCGCACGGACTTTAACCACTTCCGCACTAACGCCATCCAGCCGCTGTTCAATAAGCGCTTTTAGTGCTGCACCTTCAGTTTCGCGGGAAACGATAAAGTCATCCAACACAATATCCAGTGCCTGCATCAGCTCAGTGCTGATGGCATCCAGATCCTGTTCTTCTGCGGCCATAACACCCGGCCAGCGCAGAATATCCACTGGATTAATTTCGCCTTCATCACTTTGCATCTTGACCCACTGACCAGCTTCAACCAGTTGCTTTGCCAGTTTCTCATTAAGGATCAAAGAGCTTTGTGAGTTAGCATCCAGCTCGAAGCGCAAGCTGCACTCAATTTTGCCACGGGTCAGGCGGCCGCGGATACGTTCGCGAATAACCGGTTCCAGGCTACGGAACTGTTCAGGTAAGCGAATGTAAGTTTCTAAATAGCGTTGGTTAACGGAACGCAGCTCCCAGGCTGCGCTACCCCATTCACCCTTAATGTCACGTCGAGCGTAAGCGGTCATGCTGCGGATCATTGTTGCGTACCCGTTTTCAAGAAAAGATGCAGGGATTATAGCCTCCGAGGCGCAGGCAGGATAGGCATTACATCACTAAGGCCGTATAATGCGCGACCAATATCGATTTAAAGCCGGAGAAAGCCCCATGCGCCCAGCAGGCCGAGCAGCACAACAAGTCCGCCCATTGACCCTGACCCGTAATTACACGAAACACGCTGAAGGTTCCGTGTTGGTTGAGTTTGGCGATACCAAAGTATTGTGCACCGCCACGGTCGAAGAGGGTGTTCCGCGCTTTCTGAAAGGCCAAGGTCAGGGCTGGATAACCGCTGAATATGGCATGTTGCCACGTTCGACCCACAGCCGTAATGCGCGTGAAGCCGCAAAAGGCAAACAAGGTGGTCGCACTTTAGAAATTCAGCGCCTAATTGCTCGTTCTTTGCGTGCGGCAGTTGATTTGAAGAAATTGGGTGAGTTCACCATTACGTTAGACTGCGATGTGTTGCAGGCTGATGGTGGCACCCGTACAGCCTCAATCAGTGGCGCTTGTGTCGCTCTGGCTGATGCATTAAATAACTTAGTTGCCGCCGGTAAATTGAAAGCTAACCCGATGAAAGGGCTGGTAGCTGCGGTTTCTGTTGGTATCGTGAAAGGTGAAGCCCTTTGCGATCTGGAATATATAGAAGATTCTGCAGCAGAAACTGATATGAATGTGGTGATGATGGAAGATGGCCGGATGATTGAGGTGCAAGGCACCGCAGAAGGCGAGCCGTTCAGTCACGAAGAGTTACTGGCGTTGTTGGAACTGGCTCGGGGAGGGATAGAAACTATCTTCCTGGCGCAGAAGGCGGCGTTAGAACAATAATTGATAAAGGCGACTTGCTAGTCGCCTTTTTTTTTCCTGCAATTTAGGCACCGAATCATTCAACAAAGTAATTAATGACAGTAGCCACAATCTAGAGGAGACGTACCAATGAAAGCCTATCAGCGCGATTTTATCGAGTTTGCGCTTAACAAGCAGGTGTTGAAGTTTGGCGAATTTACCCTGAAGTCTGGGCGGATTAGCCCCTATTTCTTTAATGCAGGGTTGTTTAATACCGGGCTTGATCTGGCAAAACTCGGGCGTTTCTACGCCGCGGCGTTAATGGATTGTGGTGTGGAGTTTGACCTTTTATTCGGGCCAGCATACAAGGGCATTCCTATTGCCACCACCGCCGCCGTAGCCTTGGCTGAGCATCATGGTCGTGATGTTCCTTACTGCTTTAACCGTAAAGAAGCCAAAAATCACGGTGAAGGTGGCAGCTTGGTGGGGAGCCCGTTAAAAGGCCGAGTCATGCTGGTGGATGATGTGATAACCGCTGGTACTGCGATTCGTGAATCAATGGAAATTATCAATGCGCAGGGCGCCACCCTAGCTGGTGTGATGATTTCATTAGATCGTCAAGAGCGTGGTCGTGGTGAAATCTCTGCGATTCAGGAAGTTGAACATGATTATCACTGTAAAGTCATCGCGATTGTGACGTTGAATGATGTGATCCGTTATTTGGAGGAGAAACCGGAGATGGCGGCTCATCTGACGGCGGTGCGCCAATATCGTGAGCAATATGGTGTTTAAGATTTCCTCATTATGAAAATACAAAAAAGGGCCGTTTGGCCCTTTTTATATGACTATCACAGCGACTTTGTGGCTTATTGCAACTGAGCCACAATCAAAGGCCAGCGGGAATCAAACTCTTGCGTCGGTCGGTAGCGAAATTCTGAGCGAACAAAACGTGAAAGCATCCCTTCACAAAATGCTAATAGCTGTGTTGCCAATAGCGCTTCATCATGGATAAAACCTTGCCCATCACGCAGTTTTTTCTCGCGTAGCACCTGACGTAGCTGTACTTCAATTCGTTCAAACAGCTGGTTAATTCGCCCTTGTAAGCGGTCTTGCTCGAACATCAGTGCATGCCCGGTCATGATGCGAGTTAGCCCTGGATTGCGCTCCGCAAAGCCTAATATCAGCAATAGGATCAGCCGGAGGCGATTAAACGTCTCTTTTTCATCTTGCAGAATCAAATTAATGCGGGACATCAGACTGTCTTCAATAAACTCGATCAGGCTATCAAACATCCGCGTTTTGCTGGGGAAATGACGATAAAGCGCGGCTTCCGAAACTCCCACATTCGCGGCGAGTTTGGCGGTAGTAATGCGTTGGCTGCCATCGCTGGATTCCAGCATTTGCGCTAAAGCCTGCAAAATTTCCTCGCGCCTATTCCTTTTCGTATTTTCTTTTTCTGCCATGTCCGAGTAGACCCTTGCTAAAAATGACTTAATAACAAAAACCCCAATACCGGCCGCACTGGATACCAAGTCCCGGCGGCTTATGTGATAGCTTTTTTACGGTATTAGGGTCTAGGGTAGGTTATTGGCGCCCAGAATGACCAAAACCACCGGTACCACGTTCAGTAAGGTCAAAATCTTCAACCAAATTGAATTCTGCTTGTACTACGGGAACAAATACCATTTGTGCGATACGTTCGCCGGGTTCGATGATGAACGGTTGTTGACCACGGTTCCAGACTGACACCATCAACTGACCTTGATAATCGGAATCAATCAGCCCGACCAAATTACCCAATACCACCCCGTGTTTATGTCCCAAACCTGAGCGCGGCAGAATGACCGCCGCCAGAGTGTTATCACCGATATGTATCGCTAAACCAGTGGGTAACAATGTAGTTTGCCCCGGCAGTAAATCAACTGCTTCGTCCAGACAAGCACGTAAATCCAGCCCAGCAGAACCTTCTGTAGCATACGTTGGTAAAGGAAATTCCTTGCCAACACGTGGGTCCAGAATTTTAATGTCGATTTTTTTCATCATAACGGCTGACAATCTCGTCTATTAAACGCTGACTGAGGAGGTGCTTATCGCTGAGCGGTAAACGTTTCTCTCCAGTCGGCCAAAAAAGGTGCAAGGCATTGGTATCACTGTTAAAACCATGCTCTGCGAGCGATACATCATTAGCGCAAATAAGATCCAGATTCTTCCGCGCTAGTTTTTGTCGCGCGTATTCTTCCACATTCTGGGTTTCGGCAGCAAATCCAACAACAAATGGACGTTTTTTAACCATCGAAGCCACCCCGGCGACAATATCCGGGTTTTTCACTAACTTAAGGGTAATTTCGTCACCCTGTTTTTTTATTTTCTCGTCAGAAACTTGCTCGGCGCGGTAATCCGCTACCGCAGCGCAAGAAATAAAAATATTCTGCTGGGCGGCTAAGTTCTGAACTGTTTGTTGCATCTCCAGCGCACTGACAACATCAATGCGATTCACCGCAGCAGGTGTGGGAAGGTTTACTGGCCCGGCAATTAGAGTGACTTTCGCCCCTCTGGCAGCGGCCGATTGAGCGATCGCGAAGCCCATTTTCCCCGAACTTTGATTGCTGATAAAGCGCACGGGATCAAGCGCTTCACGCGTTGGCCCGGCGGTAATCATGACACTCAAATGTTTCAGGTCTTGTTTTGCTGCAAAATGTTCATGCGCCAGCGCGACAATTTCCAGAGGGTCCAGCATTCTACCTGGGCCAACATCACCACAAGCTTGACTGCCGCTATCAGGCCCCCACAATAGCATTCCACGACTGGCTAGGGTCTGTAGATTGGCTTGAGTAGCAGCTGCGCGGTACATCTGTTGATTCATGGCGGGCACTGCAGCAACAGGAGATGCGGTTGCCAGGCAAACTGTTGTTAGCAAGTCATTCGCCATGCCAGCGGCCACTCGCGCCAGTAAATCTGCTGTGGCGGGGGCCATTATCACTAAATCAGCCCATTTACCCAGCTCAATATGCCCCATTGCTGCTTCTGCCGCAGGGTCGAGTAAATCATCAGAGACGGGATAGCCCGAGACTGCCTGCAACGTGAGTGGTGTAATGAATGCTTTGGCCGCGTGGGTCATCACCACACGTACCTCTGCACCTCTGTCGCGTAAGCGGCGTACCAGCTCAGGAGATTTATATGCGGCAATACCCCCGCTAATCCCTAGCACAATCTTTTTACCAGAAAGATGTTCGCCGGAAAGTCCCGTCATCATGATTGTCCGAATGAAAGTCATAAGAGGCGATATTTTAGCATAACCGCCGGGTAGATTAGCTATCAGGGCATCTCCTGATGCCATCAATCATCAAATTTGCGAGGCGTTACGCATGCTGCTCACCATGGAGTCGCGGCTCATAAAGCCTTCTGTCATGCTGTTTGTGCTGTTCAGGGATAAACAGGAGCCAAGGAATGGATGAGTGGTATGGGCATATGGCCCCAAGAGAAAAGCTGCTGAAATACGGTGCTGCGGTACTGACTGATGCCGAATTGCTCGCTATTTTTCTGCGCACGGGCATCCCAGGCATGCATGTAATGAGAATGGCTGAATATTTGATTGATGAGTTTGGCTCGTTGCATGAGCTTATCTCGGCGGATTATCAGGTGTTATGTGCAAAAAAGGGGATTGGTATTTCGAAATATAGTCAGATTCAGGCTATCGCAGAACTGGCTGGTCGCTGCTTTTCATCTCATCTAATGCGGGAAAGTGCCCTGCTTAATGCCGACATTACACAAAAATTTCTACAAAATATCCTTTCTCATCGTGAAAGAGAGGTTTTTTTAGTGATGTTTTTGGATAACCAGCATCGTGTTATTCGCCATGAGGAGATGTTTACTGGTACCATCAGCAGTGTTGAAGTCCATCCGAGGGAAATTGTGCGTGAAGCGTTGAAGGTTAATGCCGCCGCGCTGATTCTGGCGCATAATCACCCTTCGGGTAAGGCTGAACCGAGCCAAGCTGACCGTTTGATGACTACGCAGGTGATAAAAGCCTGTTCATTATTAGATATTCGAGTGCTCGATCATTTGGTGGTTGGACGGGGTGAATGTGTCTCATTTGCCGAACGCGGATGGCTTTAGAGAAATAATAATTGATCCTTTCGGGATCTTTAGCTGTTCGGGACTTGAGCACTTACGCTTCAGAGCGTATACTACGCCACCTTTGAGAATCTTGGGTTTGGCGTGAAGAGCCTATCTCAACAGGTTTATAGCCTGGTGACAGGGGTTTCTGACCTGATGACAGTGAGTCTTCTCAGTGAATTTGCTGAGATGGGCTCTAAAGCCTGACGAGGCGGCCAAATCCTATACGAAGCTCGAGCTGATTTGATTTTTGGAGAATAGACATGTCCCGAGTCTGCCAAGTTACTGGCAAGCGCCCGGTGAGCGGTAACAACCGTTCCCACGCAATGAACGCGACCAAACGCCGTTTTCTGCCGAACCTTCACTCTCACCGTTTTTGGGTTGAGGGCGAGAAGCGCTTTGTAACTCTGCGTGTATCTGCTAAAGGTATGCGTGTTATTGATAAGAAGGGTATTGAAACGGTCTTGGCCGAAATTCGTGCCCGCGGTGAGAAGTATTAAGGAACTGAATCATGGCTAAAGGTGTTCGCGAGAAGATCAAGCTGGTTTCTTCTGCTGGTACTGGTCACTTCTATACCACCACGAAGAACAAGCGTACTAAGCCGGAAAAATTGGAATTGAAGAAATTCGATCCAGTTGTCCGTCAACACGTGATCTATAAAGAAGCTAAAATTAAGTAATTTTAATTTTGGTGGATTAAGAAAACCCGGCCTCGGCCGGGTTTTTTATTATATAAAGTCTAGTGAGACACGCTAAGGGGGTCGCATGCCTGAATTACCAGAAGTTGAAACCAGCCGACGCGGGATCGAACCTTATCTTGTCGGCCAAACAATTCTTTATGCTGTGGTCAGAAATGCCCGCTTACGTTGGCCAGTATCTGATGAAATCTTGGCACTCAGTGACCAACCGGTACTCAGTGTCCAACGCCGAGCTAAATATTTACTGATAGAGCTGAAAACAGGCTGGATTATCGTCCATCTAGGGATGTCAGGTAGCCTGCGTATTTTGTCGGAAGAAACCGAAGCGCAGAAACATGATCATGTTGATTTGGTTATCAGCAATGGCAAAATCCTGCGTTATACCGACCCGCGCCGCTTTGGTGCCTGGCTATGGGCAAAAGACCTTGCAACCAGTAGCGTACTCGCACACTTAGGGCCAGAACCTCTGAGTGATGAATTTACCGCTGGGTATCTGTTTGAAAAGTCACGTAACAAACGCACTGTAGTTAAGCAGTGGCTAATGGATAATAAAGTGGTGGTCGGGGTGGGCAACATCTATGCCAGCGAATCACTATTTACTGCGGGTATTCTGCCGGAACGCGCCGCTGGTTCATTAACCGAAGCCGAGGTCACACTGTTGGTGGCAACAATTAAAGCCGTGTTATTGCACTCTATTGAGCAGGGTGGCACTACATTGCGCGACTTTTTACAGTCAGATGGCAAACCGGGTTATTTTGCACAAGAGTTACAGGTATATGGGCGAGCGGGTGAGTTATGTCGGCGCTGTGGGAATGTGATTGAAATTGCGAAGCACGGGCAGCGTAGCACGTTTTTTTGCCGCCACTGCCAGCATTAATCTATCTCTTTCGTATTTGAAGCCATAGGGAGTGATCGCCTGTCTGCAACTCCAATTACGTGGGTATTGGTGTCAATAAAGAATCACGCCAACTTAGCCATCAGCGCTGCGGTTACGGGCGCAGGAAGGAATGGCGAGATGTCTCCACCATGGCGCGCCACTTCCTTCACTAATGACGAAGAGATAAATGACCACTTTTCTGATGGCATCAGAAAGACACTTTCCAGCTTTGGCATTAGATGGCGGTTCATATTGGCCAGTTGCCATTCATATTCGAAATCTGATACCGAGCGTAAACCCCGCACCAAAATATTCGCGTTATTTTTTTTGGCAAATTCCGCCATTAGCTCACTGAAACCCAAAACTTCCACATTCTTCAGTGATGCAGTCACTTGTTTTGCCAAGGCGACCCGCTCGTCTAGGGTAAACATCGGTTTTTTACTGGAACTGTCGGCGATTGCCAAGATGACATGACTAAACATTGCTGAGGCGCGGGTGACTAAGTCTAAATGCCCATTGGTAATAGGATCAAAGGTCCCCGGATAGATGGCTTTGGTGGTCATGAATTCTCGCTTTTCTGATATTGATGGCTCAATGCCCACAGAGCCGCATATTTGTTAAAAGTATATTGCGCGTTGACCACCGCCAGCAATAGCCCTTGTTTACCATCGAGGAAACCGGCACGTAATAGCCATGTTTTGCAGAATGCCCCAAGAGTATGGCTGAGAATTGAAAAATAGCTGCAGCTTTTGCCTTCTTGATGGCGCTGATGCGCCCAAGCCTGCGCATAGTTGAGTTGTTTTTGCTGAAAGGTGAAAAAGTCACGGCAAGTCAGGTGCAGTAAATCCCCAGCTAGCGGGATAACTTTAGCGGAGCCGCTATCAAGTGATTCATGGACTAAATTATCGTTGTAATGGTATTGATCGCGCGGATATAAGCGGGTCACTCTATCAGGATACCAACCGCTATGGCGCATAAAGCGGCCTAAAAACAGGTTCCGCCGTGCACAGCTATAAACCGCGCCTTCTTCTGGTGCCAATAACACGGCTTCAATCGCAGTTTTTAGCTCGGGAGTCACTCGCTCATCAGCATCGAGCATTAGAATATAATCGCCAGTGGCATATTGCTGGGCTAATTGTCGCTGTTTACCATAACCCGGCCATTCTGTGTTGCTGTAGACTTTTGCGCCATATTGCTTGGCCAAAGCGACGGTTTCATCTTCACTGCCTGAATCTAATACCACTATTTCATCAGCCCAGATAACGGATGCCAAACAATCCGCCAGCAGTGCGGCTTCATTTTTAGCAATCATCACCACTGACAGGCGTTTTTTGACACTCATTTAGTGGCTCCGTTGCGGTAGATAAGGCTCCAGCAAGTGCAATAGCCGTTGTAGCGCGCCCTGATTTTCATGCAATACATCAACCGCATGGCGGCCATAATAGAGGCGGCAATCTTCATCAGTCAGCAGCATGGTAATTTCTTTCACCAGTGACAGGGTATCAGTGACAGTAATCAACCCTTCAGCCTGCTCCAGCTTGGCACAAATGTCTTTAAAATTAAACGTATGTGGCCCCATCAACACAGGGATGGCATGCGCTGCTGCTTCCAATGGATTATGGCCGCCGCGCTCAACCAGGCTACCGCCAACAAAAGCTAAATCAGCAATGCCATACAGCAGCATTAGCTCACCCATGGTATCGCCGATCACCACTTGTGTGCTACTCGAAGGCACTTCGCCTTTGCTACGCAATGTATAACTTAGCCCGGCTTTTTGTGTTAATTCAATGGCTTTCGGGAATCGCTCTGGATGGCGCGGTACCAGAATCAGCAACAATGTCGGGAAGTGTTGTAATAATTGGCGATGAGCTTCCAACAAGATAGTTTCTTCGCCGTCATGGGTACTGGTCGCTATCCAGACAGGGCGATGTGGTGCCCATTGGCGGCGTAAGGTGATGGCTCTGGCGGCTAATTCGGGGGTTACCGAAATATCAAATTTCAGACTGCCGGTGACTGTAAGCTGTGAGCGCCGAAGGCCCAATTCAATAAAACGGTCGCCATCTTCTTGATTTTGCGCGGCAATTAGAGTGATCCGCTGCAGCATATTACGGATAAAACTACCGATTTTTTTATAGCCAGCGGCAGAGCGTGCCGAAAGGCGCGCATTGGCAATGACCAGCGGTATCTTGCGGCGATGCAGCGCATTGATGAGGTTCGGCCACAGTTCAGTTTCCATGATGATGACCAGCTTGGGATTCACCTGATCAAGAAAACGGTTCACAGAACCGGGAAGGTCGTAGGGCAGATAAACGTGGTGGACATCTTTGCCAAAAGCGGATTGAACACGCTCGGAGCCGGTAGGTGTCATGGTGGTCACGGTAATGGGCAATGATGGATAACGGTGGCGTAATGCTCGGACTAAAGGGATAGCGGCCAGTGTTTCACCGACTGAAACTGAATGCAGCATAATACCGCCAGCAACAACTTTACCGGCACAAAAACCATAGCGCTCCCCCCAGCGTTTGCGGTAAGCGGGGGCTTTACGGCTGCGTAACAGCAACCGCAGCCAAATCAGTGGTTGAATAAGGTAGAGTAATACCTGATATAAACGCAGTAACATTCTATCAATTTCATTTATATGGATTATTAAGAATAATACCATATTTGAGCAAGAAAGGCTCTTTTCCACTGGGGCTGCTTGATAACCCGAGCAGGGTCAGGCTATTTATAAAAAAGAATATAAACTTTCAACAAATGAGAGGGGGGGAAATTGATTTTTCTTGTTTAAGAGTGAGAATGATTTTCATTACGATGAGGTGTAATTAATGAGGTAGCTGTAGATATCATCAGCTTATTCAATGATGCTATTTTCAGCTAATAATACCTTGTTATTTAGTGGTTTATCACGCACTCAGGAAAATTAAGTTTTATTGGGATGGTATTGAGCCATTAATTAAGAACATAGAGAAATCAATGAGCTGTTATTAGCAAAAAGTGAATTAATGAGCTTCGTTAATAGCTTGAATAACAGATTAACAATGTTTAACTATCAGAATACTGACAACTATTAGTTCTGATAACAGCCAGCTCTGATAATTACCAGCGCTGACTGTTATTACACAGTAAATGCGGGCTTACGGATCTTTTAAGCGGGCATAACTGGCTAGAAATAATTGCTTATGAAATAAGCGGTTCCAATTGCGTCATAATGGTTTCAGCCGTAATGGTATCCATACTTTTTTGCTCGGAGATTACCGCAATCTGGTTTTTGCCGTAGCCACCAATCAAACCAGGGTCGGTTGGGCCGAACAAGGTAATATTGGGGCGATCCAGAGCGGCGGTCAGATGGCTGAGACCGGTATCAACGGAAACCACTGCTTTTGCACCCGCCAGCACCTCGGCCACTTGCTGGAGACTGAGTTTAGGTAAGACCTCAACATGAGAAAAATGCTCCGCTAACCGCAAAGCACGTTGATACTCATGTTCCGCCCCCCAGGGTAATTTTATTTTTAAACCCGTCGGAGCAACCAATTCAATCAGTTTTAGCCAATGGCTCTCCGGCCAGTGTTTGCTGTCGCGGGTGGTTGCATGCAAGAAAACCAGATATTGGCCAGCATCGGCAGGTAAGTGGTTTAAAAAACGCGGTGCGATAGCATAGTCACCATAACTTTCCGGCTTATCGTAGCCGAGGCTCTCCGCAAACAACTGGCGGATGCGTTCGACAGCATGTTGTTTGATATCAATCTGATGGCGGCAGTTGTAAAACCAGCTAGCAAAGGGTTCACGGGCACTTTTGCTGTCCGGCCCATGTTTTATTCCTTTAGCGATGCGGGTAATCAATGCGGCACTTTTAATTAGCCCCTGAGCATCAATCACCACATCATAGCTGCGCTGCTGCACCACACGTTTAAAATCACAGCGCTCTTGCCGGGTATCACTGCCGAACCAATTTTTCCGCCAACGGCGGATGGCAACCTGAATAACTTTATCCACCGCCGGGTGCCAACTGGGGATTTGGCTGAAACCCTCTTCTACCACCCAATCAAAGCGAATGCCGGGAATGGCATTCATGGCATCAGTCAGCGCGGGTAATGTATGTAAAACATCGCCCATTGAAGAGGTTTTAACGATCAATACATGCATTAATCGGCCTCTTTCGCTGAACAGGTGGGTGCCGAGAGCTGCTTCTCAAGGGCAGCCATCACTTGTTCAGGTTGGATATCAATCAAACTCTGATGATAACCCTGCGCACTGTCGCCTTTACGCACTTTGTGATAGCCGGTAATCAGGCGAATAACTGTGGCTTTGTCAGACAGTGGCGGAGTGAAGTCCGGGCTGCTTGGGCCATATAAAGCGACTAACGGCTTATTTAATGCGGCTGCAACATGCATCAAACCGGAGTCATTACTGACCACGGCGTTACAGGCGGCAATCATGACCACGGCTTGATCCAGCGAGGTCTGGCCTGCGAAATTGAGGCAATACTCGCGGGCGGGTTCATCCAGCGCTTGGCGGATTTCTTCACCAGCTTCATTATCTTTGGCTGACCCCAACAAGATGACTTGATAGCCTGTATCAATCAGTTTCTGGGCCAGCGCGGCATAGTGATAATGTGGCCAGCGCTTTGCCGGGCCAAACTCTGCACCAGGGCAGAAGCCAATAATTGGGCGGTTATCCGTTAGGTTGAATGATGCCGTAATCTCGGCAATTTCTTCATCCTGAACCTGTAATTGAGGCCGTAGCAAAGGCTGTGGTAAATCATCGGCTGAGTGAATACGCTCTTTATCGTAGGCCAATGCAACATAGCGCTGAACCATCATCGGGAAAGCTTGTTTATCCAGAATGCGCATATCATTGAGTAAGAAATAGCGCATTTCGCCACGCCAGCCTGTTCGCTGTTTAATCCCTGAAAAATAAGGTATTAGGGCCGATTTAAATGAGTTCGGTAATACATAAGCGCGATCATAACCTGTTTCACGTAAGGCCAGACCCAAGCGGCGGCGCTCCTCAAAAGCAAAAATCCCATGGCCTAATGGCATCGGGACGGCATGGCGAACTTCTGGCATTCTAGCTAAAAGCGGACGGCACCATGCGGGCGCCATCACATCAATTTCTGCTGCCGGATATTCGGCCTTCAGGGTGCGGTAAAGACTTTGCGACATCATCATATCGCCAACCCAAGAAGGGCCGATGACCAGTATTTTCATACCGTTTATCAATTCCTTGCAGCAAGTTATTTAGACTGAGCTATTGAGCCAGGCGAGGTATTCTTTGACGCCTTCGGCGACGGTTTTGAACGGCTTGTCATAACCGGCAGCGCGCAAATTAGTTAAATCAGCTTGCGTGTATGCCTGATAGCGACCTTTCAGTTTTTCTGGGAATTCAATGTATTCCACAGGCCCGCTTTGATGGAAATCCACCACCGCATCGGCAACCGCCTGGAAAGATTCTGCACGACCTGTACCGCAGTTGAAAATGCCGGATACGCCGTTTTGCCAGAACCACAGGTTAACGTCAGCAACATCACCGACATAAATAAAGTCGCGTTTGAAGTTTTCACTGCCGGAGAACAATTTAGGGTTTTCGCCCGCATTGATCTGGTTATTCAGATGGAAAGCTACACTCGCCATGCTGCCTTTATGGCCTTCACGTGGGCCATAAACATTGAAATAACGGAACCCGCAAATCTGTGAATCAGCTTCAGGCAAAATTTCGCGCACATACTGATCGAACAAGAATTTGGAGTAGCCATAAACATTAAGCGGTTGTTCGTACTGACGATCTTCAATGAAATTATCAGTACGCCCGCCGTAGGTGGCAGCGGAAGAGGCATACAGGAACGGAATACTGCGATCCAGACAGAAGTGCAGGATATCTTTAGAATACTGATAGTTGTTATCCATCATGTACTTGCCATCCCACTCGGTGGTGGAAGAACAGGCACCCTCGTGGAAAATCGCGTCGATATCACCCATATCATCACCGGCAACAATGCTGGCAACAAAATCTTCTTTATCCATGTAATCGGCGATATCGAGATCAACCAGATTGACGAATTTAGTGCCGTCTTTCAGGTTATCCACAACCAAAATATCTTTATAACCGATATTATTCAGTGCCTTAACGATATTGCTGCCAATGAAACCGGCGCCGCCAGTGACGATAATCATCAGGTTCACCCTTGTTAATCTTCTTGGTCGGGCACAATGCCCCACACTCTATTTGCCGTTATCATAACATTTCATAGGATAGCGCACAGCCGGAAGGGGCTAATCTCTCTGTTTCTATGCGGCTTTAGGAATGTTCACCGTGATATGTGCTGCATTTTTTATAATATAAGACAAGGTTTCTCGTCAGTTCATCCATCAGGCAGTAAAATGTAGGGTGAAAATGCTCATTCTGGAGATAACTGCATGTCCCTGCCTTGTGATAGAAATGCCTTTTATCAGCAATTAGAACAACAACTCAAAACAACCCGTGCTGAAGGGCTGTATAAAAATGAGCGGATAATTACTTCCGCGCAGCAAGCTGATATTGCTGTGGCGGATGGCCGCCATGTCATTAATTTCTGTGCCAACAACTATTTAGGGCTGGCAAACCACCCCCGGCTGATCGCGGCGGCTAAAAAAGGCATGGATACTCATGGCTTTGGTATGGCCTCGGTGCGGTTTATTTGCGGCACTCAAGATACCCATAAAGAGCTGGAACAGAAACTGGCCAGCTTCCTCGGTATGGAAGATGCCATTCTTTATTCCTCCTGTTTCGATGCCAACGGCGGTTTGTTTGAAACTCTGTTGGGGCCAGAGGATGCCATTATTTCCGATGCACTGAATCACGCTTCAATCATTGATGGAGTGCGGTTATGTAAAGCCAAGCGCTACCGCTATGCCAATAATGATATGAGCGAATTGAAAGCCCAGCTAGAACAAGCCAAAGCAGGCGGCGCGCGGCATATCATGATTGCCACCGACGGCGTGTTTTCCATGGACGGCGTGATTGCCAACCTGAAAGGAGTTTGCGACCTGGCGGATGAGTATCAGGCGCTAGTGATGGTCGACGACTCCCACGCAGTGGGCTTTGTGGGTGAAAATGGCCGTGGTACTCATGAATACTGCGAAGTAATGGATCGCGTGGATATTATCACCGGCACATTAGGCAAGGCGCTGGGTGGGGCATCAGGCGGTTATACCGCGGGTCGTAAAGAAGTGGTTGAGTGGTTGCGCCAGCGCTCACGGCCTTATTTGTTCTCAAATTCATTGGCTCCAGCAATAGTCGCGGCTTCTATTGAAGTGTTATCGCTATTGGAAGACGGCGCTGAGCTACGTGATCGCCTATGGGCGAATGCCCGTTTATTCCGCGAGAAAATGAGTGCCGCCGGTTTCACCTTGGCCGGTGCCGATCACGCCATTATTCCGGTGATGCTGGGCGACGCGACACTCGCGCAAGAATTTGCCAATGCATTGCTGAAAGAGGGTATTTACGTCACTGGTTTCTTCTATCCGGTAGTGCCGAAAGGTCAGGCGCGCATCCGCACTCAGATGTCGGCAGATCATACGCCAGAGCAGGTGGAGCGGGCTGTTGAAGCCTTCATCTGTATTGGCAAGCAGCTTAACGTTATTGCGTAAGGGATTTTGATGAAAGCATTGTCTACGGAAACATTGTCTATGAAAGCACTATCCAAACTAAAAGCAGAAGAAGGTATTTGGATGACCGATGTGCCGCAGCCGGAGCTGGGCCACAATGACATCATGATCAAAATTCGTAAAACGGCTATTTGTGGCACTGATGTGCATATCTATAACTGGGATGAATGGTCACAAAAAACTATTCCTGTCCCTATGGTGGTTGGTCACGAATATGTCGGTGAAGTGGTGGCTATCGGTCAGGAAGTTAAAGGCTTTAATATTGGTGACCGGGTGTCTGGCGAGGGGCATATTACCTGTGGACATTGTCGCAATTGCCGGGGTGGGCGCACCCACCTTTGCCGCAATACCGTGGGTGTCGGCGTAAACCGCCCTGGTTCTTTTGCCGAATATCTGGTGATTCCGGCCTTTAATGCTTTCAAAATTCCCGACAATATTTCTGATGAACTCGCGGCTATTTTTGATCCGTTCGGTAATGCTGTGCATACCGCGTTATCCTTTGATTTAGTTGGGGAAGATGTGCTGGTTTCCGGCGCTGGCCCGATTGGTATCATGGCCGCTGCGGTCTGTAAGCATGTCGGCGCTCGCCATGTTGTTATCACTGATGTGAATGAATACCGCCTGGATCTGGCGCGAAAAATGGGGGTAACCCGCGCAGTTAATGTCAGCAAAGAGAACCTGAATGATGTGATGGCTGAACTGGGCATGACTGAAGGGTTTGATGTCGGTCTGGAAATGTCCGGTGCGCCGCCTGCCTTCCGCACATTGCTTAACTCAATGAATCACGGTGGCCGTATTGCGATGCTGGGGATACCGCCATCGGATATGTCTATCGACTGGAATCAGGTGATTTTCAAGGGGCTGTTTATCAAAGGGATTTATGGCCGTGAGATGTTCGAAACCTGGTACAAAATGGCAGCTCTGATTCAATCCGGTTTAGACTTAACCCCGATTATCACCCACCGTTTCTCCATTGATGAGTTCCAGCAAGGTTTTGATGCTATGCGCTCGGGGAAATCAGGTAAGGTAATATTAAACTGGGATTGATCAGACTGCTGACAAACTCTAACGGCTCGATCTTGCAAGGTGAGGACAGGGAGAAGAGTAAAGCGTCCGCGCCAGGGATGGCGCGGCTCGAGCCCCCAGGGAAGGGTTTACGGCGTCTTTACGATCTGCCTGTTTTCACCGATACGGGCACTTTGTCATTAACCTCGGCCATCAGATGATGATGGCTTCGTTTTTATTAAGCAAATTACGGATTTTTAGCTTTAGATTCATCGACTGCCGGTTTATCAACCGGAGTCACTGGCGCGACTGGCGGGAAATATTGCTGCCAATGCTTCTTAACAAAGGTCACTGCTGGGCTTTGCATCAAGCTCTCACCTAAGACAATAAACATCTTATCGGCGTAGATTTTCTCCGGAACATAACTGGCTTTCGCGTTGCATTGCTTGATAGCTTTCAGGCGCTCGCCTTTGGCCGGGTCACGCGGTTTTGATTTGCCCGGTGAGACAGTGCCACTGCCGCTATTATTATGTTCAGTAATATTGCGCACTGGTTCATTCAGCAGCGCGCTAGGTCTGACCAAAACAATATCCGCAGGTAATTGAGGCAACATTTGTTGCAGCACTTTAATAGTGGCTGGATGCGGGTGCCCAATTGCAATGGCCGAACCATTACGACGGGCTAATTCTACTGCGCGGTTAAATTGTTGGCGAATCGCGGCTTCATTTTGTGAATCATCCAAAAAAACTTTGCGCTTAATCACTTTGACGCCAGTACCTTCGGCCGCTTTACTGGCCTGGCTGTTGCCAATAGTCACGCTATCAAGGAAATAGAGCTGGTAGTGCTCCAGTGCCTGCATCACTTTTTGCATGCCCGGCAAGCTGGAAGTCATCGCGCTGCCCATATGATTATTCATGCCGGTGGCGTAAGGAACATTATTCACCGCCTGGCGAATGATCCGCTGGACTTCTTCACTGCTCATTGATGGCTGTAATGTATCGCGCTCCAGCGGTTGCTTGCTCAGCGGGGCCATCGGCAGGTGAATCAGAATTTCGCGCCCTTGATTATGGGCTTTGATGGCCATCTCTTTGGCATAAGGGGCATTAGGTAGAATCGCCACTGAGATCGGCAGCGGCATCTGTAATACCTTGTTTTCGTTCTGAGGGCGATAACCAAAGTCATCAATAACGATTGAAAGTTTGCCCGCCTGCGCGGCGTTAGCAATGAGTAGGGTGCTTACTATGATAAACCGACGTGTATTGAAATAGCGCAATAGGTGTTCCCTAATGTTGTTCTCTATCTTCCTAACCAAGGCTGTGGGTTAACCGCTTGTCCTTGACGGCGGATTTCGAAATAGAGTGATGGCTCACCTTGACCGCCACTGGTGCCAACGAGCGCAATTGGCTGGCCAGCTTTTACCTGAGCGCCGACATTGACCAGCGCGCTTTGGTTGTAGCCATATAAACTCATATCCCCTTTGCCGTGTTCAACGACGACGACCAGTCCATAGCCCTGCAACCAGTCTGCCAGTAGCACTCGGCCATCCGCAATCGCTTTGACTTCGCTGCCTTCTGGCGCGGAAATAACCATGCCTTTCCAACGGAGTTCACCTTGCAAGGCCTCGCCAAAGCGGTGAGTCACATTCCCCCTAACGGGCCACATAGCTTGGCCGCCCGGGCGACCCAGCCCGCCAGTTCGCGCCATTAATGAGCGCTCACTTTCACTTGGTTTATAGCTGGAACCGGTTTTCTTGGCTTGCTGTTCTTTGACTTTTACTTGTTCGCGTACGCGGGCCGCTTCTTTAGCCTCCCGCTCTGCACGGGCTTTGGCTTCGCGCTCAGCTTTGGCGATTTGGTCGCGCAAACGGGATTCGTTGAGTTTCAGCTCCGCCAGACCCTGCTGATCTTTCTCCAGCGAGGCTTCCAACGAAGTTAGCGTTTTCTTGCGGGCAGTTCGCGCTTCTTCCAGCTTTTGCTGCTGAGTTTTCTGCTCATCCAATAAAGCTTTTTGCTGGTTTTTCTTTTGCTCCAGCACTTTTTTCTCAGCAGACAGGTTGGTGCGGGTCTGCTCCAGTGTTTCAATGGATTTCTGACGAGCTTCATTGAGATAACTGAAATACGCCAAAATGCGCTCACTGCGCTGGCTCTCTTCACCACTTAAAACAAGTTGTAAGCCACTGTGCTGACCTTGTTTAAAGGCCGCATCAAGCTGTTTTGACAGGATATCTTGTTGCTGAGATTGTTTACTTTGTAGTTTGCCAATCGAGGCGGTAAGGCTGGAGATTTCTTTATCCAGTTCACTCAGGGTACCTTGGGTTTCACGCAAGCTGCGGCTCGCCTGAGCAATGGTATTTTCCTGTTGTTTCAACTGGTCGAGCAAGGAACTGCGTTGTTGTTTTTGTTGCTGAACACTTTTTTCTTTCTCAGCGATATCTTGCTGAAGTGTTTTCAACTGACTTTTGTTTTCTGCTGTTTTTATCGTTGAAGGGGCATCAGCGGCATGGCTGGATAATGGAAACAGCAATACGCCAGCGCAAAAAACGCTGGCGTACAGTGCTGACCACGGGCGAGGCACCAACCTATTCGGCAATGCAGAGAAGCCCTCTGTATCGCCGCTGATGCTATCTTCCGTAACCATTGATATCGCGAATGACGCCTTTTCCTTCATAACGAAGGATTATTCCACGATGAACAGCGGCTTACCAGTCATCTCTTGCGGGATTTCCATTTCCATCAGTGACAGCATGGTCGGTGCGATGTCTGAAAGTTTGCCACCGGAGACGGCTTTAACCTCTTTATTACCGACATAAATCAGGGGAACCGGCAGGCTAGTATGGGCGGTGTGTGCCTGGCCAGTTGCCGGGTCACTCATCTGCTCAGCGTTGCCGTGGTCGGCGGTGATAAGCAATTGCCCATCAACTGCTTTCACCGCAGCAACGACTTGTTCAATGCAATTATCCAGAGTTTCTACTGCTTTCACGGCGGCATCATAATCACCGGTATGGCCGACCATATCGCCATTCGGATAGTTACAAATGATCACATCATATTTGCCGCTGGCGATAGCGCCGACCAATTTTTCAGTCAGTTCTGCGGAACTCATTTCCGGTTGCAGGTCATAGGTTGCCACTTTCGGTGAGTTAATCAGAATGCGATCTTCGCCTTTGAATGGCTCTTCCACGCCGCCGTTATAGAAGAAAGTCACATGAGCATATTTTTCAGTTTCAGAAATGCGCAACTGTGTTTTGTCATGCTTCATCAGCCATTCACCGAAAGTATTGCTCAGTGATGCCGGTGGGTAAGCACAAGCCGCTTTAATATCAGCCGCATATTCCGTCAGCATGATGAAATCGCCGAAGTTAACCACTTTATCGCGTTTGAAGCCGTCAAAGTCGGCATTCACAAAGGTGCGGGTGATTTGGCGAGCACGGTCTGCACGGAAATTCATGAAGATTAATGCATCACCATCATTCATGGCAGCATCAGCTTCGCCCGCGGCTTTAATCACGGTGGGTTTAACAAATTCGTCATTTTCATTACGGGCATAGGCCGCTTGCAGGCCAGCAACCGCGTTATCTGCGGTGAATTCGCCTTTTGCCTGAGTCAGTAAATCGTAGGCCAGTTGTACTCGATCCCAGCGATTATCGCGGTCCATAGCATAATAACGGCCAATAATAGACGCGATGCGGCCTTTGCCCAGCTCAGCAAACTTTTCAGTGAATCGTTTCAGTGAAGGTTCAGCACTGCGCGGCGGGGTATCACGTCCATCGAGGAATGCATGCAGATAAATGGTCGTCGCCCCTCGTTTGGCCGCCAGCTCAACCATCGCCAGAATGTGGTCTTCGTGGCTGTGGACACCACCAGCAGACAGCAGGCCCATGATATGCACTGCTTTGCCCGCTTTAACCGCGTTATCAATAGCTGTGGTCAGGGTTGGGTTGGTGAAAAAGTCACCCTCTTTGATTTCTTTGTCGAGGCGGGTTAAATCCTGATAAACAATACGGCCAGCCCCCAGATTGACGTGACCGACTTCAGAGTTACCCATTTGCCCATCGGGCAAACCAACATCCAGACCTGAAGCGGCAATTAATGTATGAGGTTGTTGTTGCCATAAACGGTCCATCACCGGAGTATTGGCATTCAGAATGGCATTATCTTGCTGTTCTTCGCGGTAGCCATAGCCATCCAGAATAGTCAGAACCAGCGGTTTTTTAGTGCTCGACATTGCAGAACCTCTTTCTTATTAGAAAGGCGGTAATTTACTACAGAACCGGTTAAAAATAGCCCAAAGAGATCAACATTGGTGTGGGGTTTTGCGTAAAAATCATCAAAGAGACGACAAAACTTCCAGAGATTGTTCGCAGTTTCTGCAATGGCACTTGCATATTGGCTGTATTTGCCGCAACGCGCAGGTATACTCTGTGGCCTTGAATATTATCCCCTAACTAACGGGAGTTTTTACCCCCATGTTGCAAGAAATTATGCAATTCATTAGCCAGCATCCGGTTTTGAGTTTGGCTTGGGTGGCGTTGTTCGTCGCCGTAATTTTCACCACTTTTAAAAGTTCTCTGTCAAAAGTGAAAGAAATCACTCGTGGTGAAGCGACGCGTCTGATTAACAAAGAAGATGCGGTGGTGGTTGATCTCCGCACACGTGATGATTATCGCAAGGGCCATATCGCCAGCTCTATTAATTTACTGCCAAGTGATATCAAAAGTGGCAGCCTGGCTGAATTGGAAAAACACAAAGCACAGCCTATTATAGTAGTTTGTGCCACAGGGACGACCTCCCGTGCCTCCGCTGAGCTACTGAATAAAGCCGGTTTTGAGCGAGTGTTTACCTTGAAAGACGGTATCTCTGGCTGGAGTGGTGAGAATCTGCCACTAGCGCGCGGCAAGTAATTGCTATAAAAATCGCTATATCAATAAAGTGTAAATTTGAGGTGTTTCCATGGCGAAGATTGAGATTTATACCAAAGCAACATGCCCGTTCTGCCATCGTGCTAAAGCACTGCTGAACAGCAAAGGTGCCGTTTTTCATGAAATCGCAATTGATAATGACCCTGCCAAACGTGAAGAGATGATTGCTCGTTGCGGGCGGACAACGGTGCCTCAGGTATTTATTGATGGGCAGCATATCGGCGGCTGTGATGATTTACATGCCCTGGATGCGCGCGGTGGGCTTGACCCGCTGCTTTAACTCGCCAGTGGGCCCCATGATTGTAATGGAAAGAGCCCGCGGCGGAAGTGTTGTTTAATAAGGACGTCTAACTTTAGGGTATCTATACACATGTCAGAACAAAATAACACCGAGATGGCTTTCCAGATCCAACGTATCTACACCAAAGATATCTCCTTCGAAGCACCTAATGCTCCGCAGGTTTTCCAGCAGGATTGGCAGCCAGAAGTTAAACTTGATCTTGATACTGCTTCCAGTCAGCTGGCTGAAGATGTGTATGAAGTGGTACTGCGTGTGACTGTCACGGCTTCTTTGGGCGAAGAAACTGCATTCCTGTGTGAAGTACAGCAGGGCGGCATCTTCTCCATCGCTGGTATTGATGGCACCCAACTGGCGCATTGCTTAGGTGCATACTGCCCGAACATTCTGTTCCCGTATGCGCGTGAATGCATCACCAGCTTGGTATCTCGCGGTACTTTCCCACAGCTGAATTTGGCACCGGTTAACTTTGATGCCCTGTTCATGAACTATCTGCAACAGCAGGCTGAAGGTGAAGTTGAAGGTGCTGAACAACGTCAGGATGCCTGATGAACACCACCCATGCTTCAATGACTGTAATCGGTGCCGGATCTTACGGCACCGCATTAGCCATTACGCTGGCGCGTAATGGCCATCAAGTTGTGTTATGGGGCCACGACCCTAAGCATATTCAAACTCTGCAACAAGACCGTTGTAACCAAGCTTTCCTGCCCGATGTCCCTTTCCCCGACACTCTGTTACTGGAAACCGACTTGGCACGTGCGCTGGCAGCTAGCCGTGATGTGCTGGTGGTGGTGCCCAGTCATGTTTTCGGTGCGGTATTAAATCAGCTCAAACCACACTTACGCCCAGATGCGCGTATTGTTTGGGCGACTAAAGGGCTTGAGGCAGAAACAGGCCGCTTGCTGGCGAATGTGGCGCGGGAAGTGCTGGGCGAGAGTATTCCGCTAGCAGTGGTCTCCGGCCCGACGTTTGCCAAAGAGCTGGCTGCCGGTTTACCCACCGCGATTGCACTGGCATCGACCGATATGCAATTTAGTGAAGACCTGCAACAACTGTTGCACTGTGGCAAAAGTTTCCGCGTGTACAGCAATCCTGATTTTATCGGGGTCCAACTCGGTGGTGCGGTTAAAAACGTAATTGCGATTGGTGCCGGGATGTCCGATGGTATTGGTTTTGGTGCCAATGCGCGAACCGCATTGATAACCCGTGGTTTGGCGGAAATGACCCGTTTGGGCGCGGCATTAGGCGCTGATCCCTCCACCTTTATGGGCATGGCGGGGTTAGGTGATTTGGTGCTAACCTGCACAGATAACCAATCTCGTAATCGCCGGTTTGGCATCATGCTTGGGCAGGGGCTAGGCGTACAAGAAGCACAGGATAAAATTGGTCAAGTGGTCGAAGGTTACCGCAATACCAAGGAAGTTCTGGCGCTGGCACAACGCTACGGTGTTGAAATGCCAATTACTGAACAAATTTATCAGGTGCTATACAGCCACAAGAATGCGCGTGAAGCGGCGCTGACCTTATTGGGTCGGACCAGAAAAGATGAAAAAAGCGGCATTTAGCTTGTTCAGCAGTAATAAAATAATAAATATATAGTGCCAATCCTTGGCGTTGGCATTGCCGCGTCAAGGAATTAGGGTGTCAGTGGCTTCGGTCGTTCCCCGAAGCCGCTTGTTTATGGGCAGGAGTACGCAATGTCGTCAGAAGAGTTAGAGCTGGTTTGGAGTAGCATTAAATCAGAAGCAAGAGCACTGGCCGAGTGTGAACCCATGCTGGCAAGTTTTTTTCACGCGACATTACTGAAGCATGAAAATTTAGGCAGTGCGCTGAGCTATATTCTGGCGAATAAGTTGGCTAATCCTATCATGCCCGCCATTGCCATCCGTGAGGTGGTTGAAGATGCTTATCGTGCTGATGAACAGATGATTATCTCTGCTGCCCGCGATATTCTGGCGGTACGTTTGCGCGACCCCGCAGTGGATAAATACTCTACGCCATTGCTGTACTTGAAAGGTTTTCATGCTTTACAAGCTTATCGTATTGGCCACTGGCTATGGGCGCAGGATCGTAAAGCACTGGCTATTTACCTGCAAAATCAAGTGTCTGTCGCTTTTGGTGTGGATATCCACCCAGCGGCAACCATTGGTTGCGGCATCATGCTAGACCATGCCACCGGAATTGTCATTGGTGAAACCGCTGTGGTTGAGAATGATGTTTCCATCCTGCAATCCGTCACTCTGGGCGGTACCGGGAAAACCAGTGGCGACCGTCATCCGAAGATTCGTGAAGGTGTAATGATTGGCGCGGGTGCAAAAATTCTGGGCAATATTGAAGTCGGGCGTGGTGCTAAAATTGGTGCCGGGTCAGTGGTGTTGCAGGCCGTGCCTCCCCATACGACAGCCGCAGGTGTCCCCGCTCGAATTGTCGGCAAGCCAGAGAGTGATAAACCCTCATTGGATATGGATCAGCATTTCAATGGCGTTAGTCACGGGTTTGAGTACGGCGACGGCATCTGATCCCCTGCGTCCTTGAAGCCGCAGGGGTGTTGGCTACGTTCGCTCACCCGAATCACTTACCTTATGTAAGCTCATCGGGACTCGTTCACTTGCCGCCTACCTGCAACTCCAATGCCTTTGGGGATCTATTTTATATTGGTAGACCCCAATCCCGGGCTACTATCTTGCTATTCTTTCAGTAATGCTCCCGGATAACCTAATTGCCGCCAGGCTTCATACACCACCACGGACACGGCATTTGACAGGTTCATGCTGCGGCTAGCGGCTAGCATTGGAATTCTGATTTTTTGCTGCGCGGGTAATGCATCCAGAACATTGGGCGGTAAGCCGCGAGTTTCTGGGCCAAACAGCAGATAATCATTTAGCTGATAATTGACGGCGCTGTGGGCGGGTGTCCCTTTGGTGGTCAGAGCAAATAAGCGGGCAACATTTGTTCCGGCAGATGGTGCACCAGTAGATTGTGCGCCATCCAGCTTTTCGCTGTCGAGGAATGCTTGATAATCATGGTGATGTTTGATGTTGGCAAACTCATGGTAATCAAGACCCGCACGGCGTAAGCGTTTGTCATCCCAAGTGAAACCTAAAGGTTTTATCAGATGGAGTTGGCAACCTGTATTCGCGCATAACCGGATAATATTGCCGGTATTCGGCGGGATTTCGGGTTCAAATAAAACGATATTAAGCATATGTCCCCCAATAATAAGGGGCGCAGGATATCAGAAACCCCCGCTCAGTGCAGCGGTTACCCATTTTTGTCGACCACCCCATCAGTTTGTAAAATAAATAGGATTTGTAAAATAAATAGGGGCGATAAAATAAAAATTTGAAAGCAAGGAGCGGAGAGCGCCAAATGTGGTGATTTTATATGCTGGTCGCCACAGTCAGTATTAATGGAGTATTCATCATGACATCAGTTCGGGGCGTAATAGACAGTTTGTCAGACCCACGCTGGGCCGCTATTGTTAATCGCGATAAAACCGCCGATGGTCAGTTTGTTTATGCGGTGAAAACCACCGGTGTGTATTGCCGGCCCTCATGTTCTTCCCGTCAGGCGAAAGCAGAAAACATTGAATTCTTTGCTGATAATGATGCCGCTGAACTTGCCGGTTTCCGGCCCTGTAAACGCTGCCGACCCACTCAGTTATCTCAAGCGCAACTGCATGCAGAAAAAATTAGCCAGGCATGCCGTTTAATTGAGCAAGCTGAAATACCGCTTAAACTCAGTGAGTTGGCAGCCGAGCTGAATCTCAGCACTTTTTATTTCCATCGATTATTTAAATTCATGACCGGATTAACGCCCAAGGCGTATGCCACCGCGACCCGCAGTGCACGAGTCCGCAGCCAATTGGCGGGCGAAGGCTCGGTGACTGACGCAATATTTGATGCTGGATACAACTCCAATGGCCGTTTTTATGAGCAATCCAATCAGTTATTGGGCATGACGCCGACCCGCTACCGGCAAGGTGGCCGCGATGTCACACTGCATTTTGCTGTGGGGGAAAGTTCTCTCGGGGCTATCTTGATGGCGAAAAGTGAATTGGGAATATGCGCCATTTTGTTGGGTGACTCACCGGCCCTGCTGGTGCAACAATTGCAGGATACATTTCCACAGGCGGAGTTAATTGGCGGGGATGCCGAGTTTGAACAATGGTTCGCGCGGGTGGTTGGCTTGGTTGAGGCCCCTAAGCTTGGGCTAGATTTGCCCTTGGATATCCGCGGCACGGCATTCCAGCAGCGGGTTTGGCAGGCATTGCGGGAAATTCCGGTAGGCGAGACCGCCAGTTATGCCGATATTGCCGCTAAAATTGGTTCACCAAAAGCGGTGCGCGCGGTGGCGGGCGCCTGTGCTGCCAATATGCTGGCGGTCGCCATTCCCTGCCATCGAGTCATTCGTCAGGATGGCGCATTATCAGGCTATCGCTGGGGGATTGAGCGCAAAAAATATTTGCTGGAGAAAGAACGCCAGAAATAGGCTGCCCGATCCAATATGGTCGGGCAGCCGGTTTTATCATTTCATTAAGATTTAAGTGGATGCAGCGGCAACCAGATAATCAGCCGCAGACCCCCTAATGGGCTGTCTTCGGCCCGAACCCAACCACGATGCTGATTAACCGCAGTTTCTACAATCGCCAGCCCCAAACCTGTCCCGCCGGATTCGCGATCTCGCGCTTCATCAGTGCGGTAGAATGGCCGGAAGATCTGTTCACGGTCTTCCTCGCTGACACCGGGTCCGTCATCATCGACAGTGATAGTTATTCCCTGATTATCCGAGCTGAACGCCACGGCAATGTGATGATGGGAATAACGCAGCGCATTACGCACGATATTCTCCAACGCACTGTCGAGGGCCGCCGGGTTGCCAAATAAGGTCCATGGCCCCGGAGGTGCGGTCACTTCCAGTGTTTTCCCCATCTGGTCAGCTTCGAACTGCGCATCTTCCAGCACTTCAGACCAAAGTTCATTAGCCTTGATTGGCTCGCGGTGTAGCTCGTTTTTATGCTGACTGCGGGATAACACCAGCAAATCATTGATCATGCTATCTAATCGTTGCGCTTCCATTTCAATACGCTCCAGTTCTTTCCCCTCGCCATGGCGGCGGCGCATTAGCGCAGTGGCCAGTTGCAAGCGGGTCAGTGGAGTGCGTAGCTCATGGGAGATATCAGAAATCAGCCGTTGTTGGGCCACAACCATCCGGTCGAGCGCACTGATCATCTGGTTGAAACTCGCGCCGGTTGCCAAAAACTCTTGTGGGCCAGATTCCAACTCAGGGTGCTGTTTCAGGTTGCCACGCGCCACGTCATCAGCGGCATTTTTCAACTTACGTGCCGGTTTCGCCAAACTCCATGCTAGCCATAACAGCAGTGGCGCACTGATCAACATAGTTGCAATCAAGAGCAGCAGCGGCCGGTCAAACATCAAATTGATAAAATCGGATTGCGGGCTACTTGCTGGGCGCAGCAAATAGAGCTGATAGTTATCTTCGCCATCACGGATGGAGAAGGGGCCGACCATCTCAACGCGACCATATTTTTTCTTTTTCGGCTGGTCTGAGTTATCTGACTGGCCGATAAAATTACGCACCATTTGCATTTCGTGGCGCTGGGCACCAATAACGCGGCCCTCAGTGGTCACTAACACTAAATGCTGGCCGGGTGGTGCCCACTTTTCGATGGCGCGATAAAGTCTGCGCCACCACATGAGATCATTGGCCGGGTCACTGGCCAATTCAGCTTCAATATGTTGCTCCAGCATCGTTCCCTGACGCTGTTCGCTGTCGAGCAAGGTGGTCATTTGACGCGAGTCGAGTTTCGGCAACATCAGCACCAGCATCAATACCAGCGCCAAGGTAAACCAAAAAATCGCAAAAATTCGCGTCGTTAAACTGTTAATCATGTTTCAGAGACCATCAGATACCCGCGACCGCGCAGAGTTTTAAACCAAGGTAGCCCGTCTTTGCGATCCGGCAACTTACGGCGCAGGTTTGAAATATGCATATCAATGGCGCGGTCAAAAGGTGTTAATCGTTTCCCCAACACTTCCTGGCTGAGATGTTCGCGCGAGACCACTTGGCCGAGGTGCTGAGCCAACAGGTAGAGTAAGGTAAATTCCGTGCCGGTTAATTCCAGCGACTGGCCCTCAAAGCTAGCTTCCTGGCGGCCTGGGTTCAATTGCAGGCAATCAACGTCCAGTATTGGCGCGCCCTGGTCGACATTTTGCTGCTGCTCACTCCAGTTAGAGCGACGTAAAATGGCTCGGATGCGCGCTACCAGCTCACGGTCATTAAAGGGCTTCGCCAGATAATCGTCCGCACCTAGCTCCAGGCCGAGTACCCGATCCAGCTCACTCCCCCGAGCCGTCAGCATAATCACCGGAGTTTGGTGGTGCTGGCGTAACTCTTTCAAGGTTTCGATACCGTTTTTGCGCGGCATCATAATATCCAATAATAACAAATCGATAGAATTATCCAGCAGGTTTAATGCTTGTTCACCATCGTGAGCAACGACAACATTAAAACCTTCCATTTCCAGTAATTCTTTCAACAGTAACGTCAGTTCACGATCATCATCAACTAATAGGATTTTATGCATGATTGTTTCTCCTCTTGACGCAAAATACGTTATCAACTGCCGGTATTCCATGACTTTACTTAGCTTTACATGCCCTGACTCCAGTTTTACATCCACTGACGCTAGTTTGCAGCCGGGCCAGTAGACTGCTCCTTATTGAATCGCAGGGCAATAAACCGCTTAGCAGATAGAACTTAGGAGTTAAATAATGCGCAAAGTAAATAAAGTAGTAACGTTAATAATGGCGTCAATGTTAGTTATCGGTTCTCAAGCCGCCTTCGCTGCTGATAAGTCCGGAGCCACTGATGGCTGGTGCCACGGTGACGGTGCGATGATGAACAAGAAAGATGGACGTGGTCACCATAACATGTTTGATGGCGTCAATCTGACAGAACAGCAACGCCAGCAAATGCGTGACCTGATGCGCCAGTCTCGCCAAGAGAAGCCGCGTGCCGATTTGGCTGAGCGCGAAACCATGCACAAGTTGGTCACTGCGGATAAATTCGACGAAGCCGCTGTAAGAGCGCAGGCCGAGAAAATGTCCAAAGACCAGATTGAACGTCAGGTCGAAATGGCCAAAGTACGCAACCAAATGTTTAACTTGCTCACTCCAGAGCAAAAAGCTGTCTTGAACCAAAAGCACCAGCAGCGCATTGAGAAAATGCAGCAGGCGCCAGCAGCACAACCCTCTTCTGCCCAGAAGTAAGTAGTACCCTGTAATACCCTGTTTTCCTTGCTATAGACACCATCCCTGTCTTTCGCCCTCCATGATGGAGGGCTTTTTTTTGTCTCTTTTCCGTTATACTCATAACCCCTGAATATTATTCGGAATGAGTTATGGATCCGCAATATGCGCGCTTGGTGAAAGCTGCTGCGCTCAGCGCCACTGTGCTGGCATCAATCTTACTGATAATTAAAATTTTTGCCTGGTGGCATACTGGATCGGTGAGCTTGTTGGCTGCGTTAGTTGACTCACTGGTGGATCTGGCCGCCTCTTTAACCAATCTTTTTGTGGTGCGCTACTCGCTGCAACCGGCTGATGAAGAACATACTTTTGGCCATGGTAAAGCGGAATCGCTGGCTGCGCTGGCGCAAAGCATGTTTATTTCCGGCTCGGCGTTATTCCTGTTCCTGACTGGTTTCCAACATTTAGCATCACCAACACCGCTGCAAGATCCTGGTATAGGTATCTGGGTAACATTAATTGCATTATTCAGTACAATGATATTAGTCACATTTCAGCGCTGGGTGGTACGAAAAACTCAGAGTCAGGCCATTCGTGCCGATATGTTGCACTATCAATCTGACGTCATGATGAATGGTGCTATTCTTATTGCATTAGCATTAAGTTGGTATGGTTTTCATCGTGCGGATGCATTGTTTGCCTTGGGGATTGGGGTTTATATTCTCTATAGCGCACTGCGTATGGGTTATGACGCGGTGCAAGCTTTGCTGGATCGCGCCTTGCCAGATGATGAGCGGCAGGAAATTATCAATATTGTGACGTCATGGCCGGGCGTGATTGGCGCTCATGATTTGCGTACTCGCCAGTCGGGGCCAACACGCTTTATTCAACTCCATCTTGAAATGGAGGATATGCTGCCATTGATGGAGGCGCATATTTTAGCTGATCAAGTGGAGCGGGCATTATTGCACCGTTTTCCTGGCGCAGATGTCCTTATCCATCAAGATCCTACTGCTGTGGTACCCAAAGAACGCCATGCGCATTGGGAGTTATAATTTATTCATCCGTTATTGCTACATTAACTATTGCTACATTAACTACAGGTAAACTGTGGTTACATAATGGTTCAGTCATGAAGAAAATACCGCCAAATGGCATGACTTGAATCAATTCAGCTTGGTGTTTTTGCTATAATATTCAATATTAAGCTCATCAAGCTGATTTTCTGTACTGTTCGCCTGTGCAAGACATAATCGGCAAATAAATAATTTTAAAAAATCGCATCTACAAGTTCAGAGGTAGTCATGGTCAAGAAAATCGGTGTACTAACAAGCGGCGGTGATGCGCCAGGTATGAATGCAGCCATTCGTGGGGTTGTTCGTGCAGCTTTGTCAGCAGGATTAGAAGTTTACGGTATTGAAGATGGCTACCTTGGCTTGTTTGAGAATCGTATGAGGAAGCTGGATCGCTATAGCGTGTCCGATATGATTAACCGTGGTGGTACCTTCTTGGGTTCTGCGCGCTTCCCTGAGTTTCGAGATCCGGAAAAGCGCAAAGTCGCGCTACAGAATATGAAAGACCGCGGCATTGATGGCCTGGTGGTTATCGGTGGTGACGGTTCTTATGCAGGTGCAGACTTACTCACCAAAGAAGGTGGGATTCACTGTATCGGCTTGCCGGGCACTATCGATAACGATGTCGCCGGGACTGACTATACCATCGGTTTCTTCACCGCATTGGGTACGGTGGTGGAAGCTATTGACCGCTTGCGTGATACTTCCTCTTCGCATCAGCGTATTTCCATCGTTGAAGTGATGGGCCGTTATTGTGGCGATTTGACTCTGGCGGCTGCTATTGCCGGGGGCTGCGAGTTTATTGCTATCCCTGAAGTTGAATTCAAACGTGAAGATTTGGTTGCTGAAATTAAAGCGGGCATCGAGAAAGGTAAAAAGCACGCGATCGTGGCAATTACTGAAAAACTAGACAATATCGACGAGCTGGCTAAATACATTGAGAAAGAAACCGGTCGCGAAACCCGTGGTACTGTCTTGGGCCATATCCAGCGCGGTGGGGCACCGGTTCCCTATGACCGCATTCTAGCTTCTCGTATGGGCGCTTATGCTGTTGATCTGCTGTTGGAAAATCATGATTATTCGCGCGGCGGCTTCTGCGTTGGGGTACAAAACGAGAAGATGGTGCATGAATTAATCTCCGTTTGTATCGCGCCAGAAAATAAGAAAAGTAAATTTAAAGAAGATTGGTACGATACTGCGAAGAAATTGTTCTAAAACAGCCATTTGCTCGATCGCTAAGCCCTCGCAATTGCGGGGGTTTTTTATTTCCAGTCACTCATATATTCCGTATTGATATAATCAAAACTTTTTTATTCTTTAATTGACCAGAAAGTTTCTGGCACGCTCAGTATCAGGCCAACCAATTGGGTTGATTAAGATTTCAGTTAATAACAATTACAGTTAATAACAATTTCAATTAATAACAAATCTGGGGAGCGGGTCAATGCGTAAATGGGGTGTAGGTCTTTCATTACTGCTGCTGGCATCAGGTGCCATGGCAAAAGATATCCAATTGCTGAATGTGTCATATGATCCGACACGTGAATTTTATCAAGATTATAACCAAGCGTTTAGCAAATATTGGCAAGAGAAAACCGGTGATAAGGTGACGGTGCGCCAATCACATGGCGGTTCTGGTAAGCAGGCGACCTCGGTTATTAATGGTATTGAGGCTGATGTCGTGACCCTGGCTCTGGCTTACGACGTAGATGCTATTGCTGAACGTGGTCGTATTGATAAAGACTGGATCAAGCGCCTGCCTGATAACTCCGCGCCTTACACTTCAACTATCGTCTTCCTGGTGCGTAAAGGGAATCCAAAACAGATTCATGATTGGTCAGATTTAGTGAAGCCGGGCATCTCGGTCATTACGCCGAATCCGAAAACCTCCGGCGGTGCGCGCTGGAACTACTTGGCTGCATGGGGTTATGCGTTAGAGCACAACAATAATGATCAGGCCAAGGCGCAAGAATTTGTCAAACAGCTGTATAAAAATGTGGAAGTTCTGGATTCTGGTGCGCGTGGGGCGACTAATACCTTCGTCGAGCGTGGGATTGGCGATGTATTGATTGCCTGGGAAAATGAAGCTCTGCTGGCGGTGAATGAAGTGGGCAAAGACCAGTTTGATATCATCACGCCGAGCGTTTCTATTTTGGCTGAGCCGACAGTCTCGGTGGTGGATAAAGTGGTTGATAAGCGCGGTACCCGTGAAGTGGCCGATGCTTACTTAAAATACCTGTATTCACCGGAAGGCCAGACTATTGCCGCTAAGAATTACTATCGTCCGCGTGATCCGGCTGTCGCCGCTAAGTTTGCTAATGAGTTCCCGAAACTGCAGTTGTTTACCATTGATGACGTCTTCGGTGGCTGGACTAAAGCCCAACAGGTGCATTTTGCGACTGGCGGCGTATTTGACGAAATCAGTAAGCGATAAAGTCTGTAAACAATGAAATAAGAAAAAATAACATAATGATTTGATAGCAGTAGTTGACTCAGCGCCTGTAAGTTAATGCTTACGGGCGCTTTGTTTTATTAGCCATTTTAACCCTCTGATTATTTTTATAATTCTTCTCTTTCTTACAGATAAAAACCGCCTAATTCGCCAGCGCGTGTCAAATGCGTTATTGAATCGTGGCGGAATAATAAAACTTAGTGAGTCAGGGGAAAAGATTATGAATATTAGTAGCATTTCTGGTACGGATTCAGGGGGCGGGCAAGTTTCGGGGGATTCACACACTCCGCCATTAAGATCTTTATCGCGCAGTGGTAGTTTTGAATCACTGCATAGTAACGCGTCAATTATATATGAAAATGATGAATGGGATATCGGTTCAGCAGGTATTACTGAGAGCTATACACCACCTAAAATAATAAACAGGCAAGTTGAAGACGCTTTAAGACCGAAAAGTTATCCTGTTGATAAAAATGGAGAATCACCCCTAAGTCTGGAAAATTACTTATCAGACTATTTATTAGATAAAGTGAATTGTGATGGTAAAGCACCTTTATGGCTACGGCCATTGGCCGCTTTGCTGGCGTTATTTGGTATCCATGGTTTTGGTCAAACTAACTGTGCTTCTTGTGCTACAGCGGTTATCGATACATTAGAGCAAAATAAGCTACATCTAGCATTGCCATATCTAAGGGGGGCTGATGTTAAAGGAAATATGGACCGGCTTATTTATGAAAAAAAATCGGTTACTCAGTTGGTGACTCAGCTACATAGCTATCAGCGTGATGAAGCCTTATATGGTGTTCTTGTGATTAAACGTCCAGCTTTATGGAGCATATTGCCATGGGTGACAGAAGGTCACGCCTGTAATGTGATTAAATTTGAAGGCAGTAATTTTATCCATTTTCTCGATACTCAGAAGAAGACATATATAAAATACGATCTCAGTCTTTATAAGGAGGAAGAGATTGCAGATTGTGAAGAACAAATAAGGCTGTCTAGTCAGATACGCCAGAAAGCTCAGATAAGTAAATTCTTTGGTTCGGTAGGAACGGATGGAATCGATTTATATGAGAAAATTTTTAAACAGCCAGATAATAAAAAAGCCGGAGCATCATCTGCCCCAGCTTAATCAGTTGCTTAGAACCTGAATTAGGCTTTTTTAGCTTTTGCAGCGGCTTTCACGATAACGGCGAATGCGTCCGCTTTCAGTGATGCACCGCCAACCAGCGCACCATCGATGTCTGGCTGGGTGAACAGTTCTGCTGCATTTTTATCATTCACGGAACCGCCGTACTGGATGATAACTTGTGCTGCAACCGCGGCATCAAGCTTGGCAATATGGTCACGGATAAATTTGTGAACCGCTTGAGCCTGTGCTGGAGTGGCTGACTTGCCGGTGCCGATAGCCCAGATTGGCTCATAAGCGATAACCGCGCCTTCGAATGCTTTCACACCCAAGGTATTCAGCACTGCGTCCAGTTGTTTAGCGCAGACTGCTTCAGTTTGACCCGCTTCGTTTTCTGCTTCAGTTTCACCAATGCACAATACGGGGATCAGGCCGATTTCTTTCAGTACGCCAAATTTCTTCGCAATGAATTCATCACTTTCGTTGTGATAAGTGCGGCGCTCAGAGTGACCGATAATGATGTATTGAGCACCAACATCTTTCAGCATTTCAGCAGAAGTTTCGCCGGTGAATGCGCCAGACAGATTCACATCAACGTTTTGTGCGCCCAGCGCGATGCGGCTACCTGACAGTTCATGCTTAGCTTGATTCAGATAGATAGCAGGTGGGGCAATAGCAACGCCACAGCCGTCAACAGTGCTCAATTCTTTACGCAGGCCAGCGATAAGCTCGTTAACCATGTGAGTGCTACCGTTCAGCTTCCAGTTACCCATAACTAATGGATGACGCATGTTTCTTCCTCCAACAAGGGGACGCGAGGGTCAATAATAATGACTGCCCGACAGGCAGTTTACCTGTCCAACAGTATAGAGATGATTAGCGGCAATGGCTTTGCTTTTCGTCATTAATTGCGGCGAGATTATGCTTCAGATAGTGAAAGCTTAATCGGTTCAACAGCGAAAGTAAGCCCTTTTTCGCCATTATCTGCCACAACATAGCGAATTGCTCCGACAGGATGGACGAAGAAAGGTGAGCCTTTGCCTTGCGTCAGCAATTGTTGCACGTTGCTGACACTTTGTTCGAGTGTGAGTGTGGGTTCAAACTGGCGCATCAGGGCCGCCATATAATTTACCGCGATCAGCCGGGCCGCTTTCTCTTCGCTCCCTTTGATTGGCAAATAGGTAATTTGTAAGGTTTTAATTTTACCCGTGCCTTTTTCCAATGCGGTTGAAGCATAGAGATTTTCGTTAATTTTACTGGCAGCACGGGTCAGCGGCGGCACATCATCTTTTACGATGATGGCGTGAAACTCACTGATAGGCAGCGTCGGGTTGGCGTGATTATAACTTTCACGGAATTTAACCAGCGTTAAATCAAAGGTTGGCGCGCCGGAAAGCAGATAGGGAGCTGTTGGCTGAGTGTCTTCAGCCGGCCGTTCATCGCCAGCTTCGGGAGCGGCATGAGCGCGGCTAACTGTTGCTATTAGCAGCAGTATTGTCAGCATTGCGATTATTTCTTTTCTCATGACTTATGCCGTTGTTTGCAGTTTGTGTAGGGGATTAAAGCGGTAATTGGGGGTGATTGTCAAAATTCACTGCAAAGAGTATAGGTTAGTTACAGCGTTGAGTTACTCTATTGTCCATACCAACTTCACATTATATCAGTTAAATGGATCAGGTTATTGATGACAATACAGCAATGGTGTTTCTCGCTAAAAGGCCGTATCGGGCGGCGTGATTTTTGGATTTGGATTGGGCTGTGGTTACTGGCAATGCTGGTTATCTTTACGTTGGCCGGGCAGAATTGGCTTTCCACTCAGACCGCTGCTTTTGCTGTTGTTTTTCTACTGTGGCCCACAGCCACGGTGATCGTCAAGCGGCTACATGACCGCAATAAAGCCGGTTGGTGGGCGCTATTGGTGGTGTTGGCCTGGATGCTAATGGCGGGTAACTGGCAGATGCTAGCGCCCATCTGGCAATGGGGGGTTGGGCGGTTTGTTCCCACGCTAATTATTGTCATGATGTTTATTGATTGTGGTGCATTTCTCGGTACCGAGGGTGACAATCGTTTTGGCCCAGAAGCGGTACCGGTGAAGTTTCTGGCTGAAAAAACACCGCAGTAAATAGGGTTTTATAAGGTAAAAAAGGGCCATATGGCCCTTTACCCATACGGTTTATTACCAATACTGCTCGCTGGTCATATGCCCCGGTTTACGACGCAAATGTTTACGCATTTCCCGCTGTTCTTTCAACAATTGCTGGGTATCTCGCACCATTTGCGGGTTACCGCACAGCATGACATGGCTGTCTTGCGCATCAATTTTTAAGCCGACAGCGGCTTCCAGCGCACCATTTTCAATCAGTACCGGAACCCTGCCCGTCAATGACCCCGGTGACTCTTCGCGGCTGACAACTGTCTGAATCCGCAGTTTGCCGTTATAACGTTGCTCAAGCTGCTGCATCAATGGCAGGTAGCTGAGGTCGCGGGCAAAGCGTGCAGCATGAACCAGCACCAGATTTTTAAAGCGCTCTAAATCGCGACCTTCCTGCAAAATAGAGAGATACGGGCCAATCGCGGTGCCCGTTGCCAGCATCCATAGCGTGTCGCAATCCGGAATTTCTTCCAGCACAAAGAAGCCCGCCGCTTGCTTGGTCACCATCACTTCGCCACCCACCGGCAGTTGGTCAAGTCGCGGGCTGAGTTTCCCCTCTGGCACGGTGACCAGATAGAACTCCAGATTATCGTCACTTGGCGCATTGACGTAGGAATAGGCCCGCTGTACCCGCTCGCCGTTGATATCTAATGCCAGCTTGGCAAATTGACCGGCGGTAAAGGGATCAATTGGCGCATTGACCCGAATGCTGAACAACGAGTCAGTCCAGTGTTCAATGTGAGTAATTTTGCCACTAACCCATGCAGCCATAATTCTGATTCCCTTTATTCAAATACTTATCGAAAGTAGTACCTAAAGCGCTGGCGGTATTTTAGGGGATATTAGTAGAAAATATTATCGATTAAATGTTATCTCCTTGCGCCATGAGTGCCACTGTATTCTTTGGCGGCCGGAAACAAATATATGGACAGTTAACTTTACGCCAATGGTGTTTTTATCTGCCAGTCGCCCCTTTAGCAATATGTCGTGCTGGCTCGCTAAAAAATCTGAATTTGTTAGCTTATGCGCTAAGTGAGTTGTGTCACAAAAATAGTGGGGTGCTCGCAAAAAATGGCTTTTTACGGCCAGATGGGTGCGGCACAAGGTCCGGCTAACAATTTGTTCATAGTTAAGATAATGAGAAAAATAGAGAATTTCCACCTGCTGGTGATGTTGATTCTGTTGGTAGCTGTCGGTCAGATGGCGCAAACCATTTACGTCCCTGTTATTGCGGATATCGCCCGCGACTTTTCAGTGCGTACTGGTACGGTGCAGCGCGTCATGGCGGCCTATCTGTTGACTTATGGCTTCTCGCAACTGATTTATGGCCCACTGTCTGACCGGGTTGGACGTCGGCCGGTCATTCTGGTGGGCATGATGATATTTATGCTGGGCGCATTGGGGGCTTGGCTGGCAAATAGTTTGTCTATGCTGGTCGCGGCCAGTGCTTTGCAGGGCATGGGGACAGGGGTTGCGGGAGTGATGGCGCGAACCATGCCGCGAGATTTATATGCCGGCACGGCGCTGCGCTACGCCAACAGTATGTTGAACATGGGGATTTTGGTCAGCCCGCTCTTGGCCCCGATTATTGGTGGAGTGCTGGCGAGTCTGTTTGGCTGGCGCGCAAGCTACGCATTTCTGCTTTTTTTATGTGGCGGAGTGGCATTTTGCATGTTTCGCTGGTTACCGGAAACTCGGCCACAACAAACTGAAAAACGACGGATGCTGGCCAGTTTCCGCTTATTGTTCTCTGACCGCGCTTTTAGCTGTTATCTGGTGATGTTGATTGGTGCATTAGCGGGTATTGCGGTATTTGAAGCCAGTGCGGGCGTGTTGATGGGGGGCGTGCTGGGGCTAAGTGGGATGACGGTCAGTATTTTATTTATTCTACCTATTCCGGCAGCGTTTTTTGGTGCGTGGTATGCCGGTCGCGACAGTAAAACTTTCCATAACCTGATGTGGCACTCGGTGATCAGCTGTCTGCTGGCGGGTTTGATGATGTGGATACCCGGTTGGTTTGGCATTATGAATATTTGGACGCTGATTATACCGGCAGCGCTATTCTTCTTTGGGGCTGGGATGCTGTTTCCGCTGGCCACCACCGGGGCAATGGAGCCTTTCCCTTATCTGGCGGGTGCTGCGGGGGCTTTGATTGGTGGGTTGCAGAATGTCGGGTCAGGTCTGGCGACTTGGTTGTCAGCCATGCTGCCACAAACAGGGCAATTCAGCTTGGGGCTGTTGATGTTTGCCATGGCGGTGTTGATTTTGTTGTGCTGGTGGCCTTTATCTCACCGGATGCAGCCGCAAGAACACCGTGTGTAGTCGGTTGAAAATACTGAACTAAAATGGGCGCGACGTGAATGTTGCGCCCATTGTTGTTTATCGCGAATATTATTATCGTTAATGCTCTTCGTGAGCCGAATTACAGCAAGAATTCATGCAATGTTGGGTCTTTGCGGTCAAGGAAATGAGTCGAGCGGATACGGCGAATCGTGCGGGATTTACCGCGAATCAGCAGTGTCTCGGTGGTCGCCATGTTTCCTTTGCGATAAATACCTTCCAGCAGGTCACCTTTGGTAATCCCAGTGGCAGAGAAAATCACATTGTCATTGCGGGCCATATCCCCCAGTAACAGCACTTTACCGGCTTCGATGCCCATTGACTTGCAGCGCACCAGCTCTTGTTCGCCAATGCGGCGGTTGTCTTCATTATCGCCTTTGACTTGATGGCGCGCTAATAAACGGCCTTGCATATCGCCGTCCAATGCACGGATTACCGCAGCAGAAATCACCCCTTCAGGTGCGCCGCCGATGCAATACATCACATCCACTTCACTTTCTGGCATGCAGGTTAAAATAGAGGCCGCGACATCGCCATCGGGAATAGCAAACACTTTGACCCCAAGTTGCTGCATTTCGGCGATGATGCCGTCATGACGCGGTTTGGCTAGCGTGATAACAGTTAAGTCAGTCAGTGGTTTATTCAACTTGATGGCAACATTGCGCAAGTTGAGTTCCAGCGGCAGGTTCAGGTCGATTGCTCCTTTAGCGCCAGGGCCAACCACCAGTTTTTCCATATACATATCGGGCGCATGTAAAAATGTGCCTTTATCTCCCACCGCCAGCACGGCCAGTGCATTGGCCTGGCCCATGGCAGTCATACGGGTACCTTCAATAGGGTCAACGGCAATATCAACGGCATCGCCTTGGCCAGTACCGACGTGCTCACCAATAAACAGCATTGGGGCTTCATCGATTTCACCTTCGCCGATAACAATTTGCCCATCAATATTGACCTGATTGAGCATAATACGCATGGCTTGAACAGCAGCGCCGTCGGCAGCATTTTTATCGCCCCGACCCAGCCACTTATAGCCTGCCAGCGCAGCTGCTTCGGTGACACGGGAAAACTCGATGGCTAATTCACGTTTCATGGTTAGACCTGTATCCCCGTAATACTTCAAGCTGCATGTGCGTTGGCTACACTCATCACCTCAGTCACTTACTTAATGTAAGCTCTTGGAGCGTCTCTTGCTTGCCGCCTTCCTGCAACTCGAATTATTTAGGGTAATAGAAGAAGAATGTAAGCAGGAATTCTATCATCTTTGTGATGTGAAGCCGTAGGGTGTCTTTGGGGGGATGATATTTTTCACAATAAAAAACGCGCCATCGGGGGATGATGGCGCATTATAGAGAGCTTAAAACAGGCCATATTTTACCGGCGGGCCGTTATTCTTCGTGATCTTCCCAAGCTTGAGCACGGGCCACTGCTTTCTTCCAGCCTTTATAGCGGAAATCGCGCTCGGTGGTTTCGATTCCTGGACGGAATTCGCGCTCAATGGTGGCTTTACTCTTAACTTCATCCAAATCATTCCAGAAGCCCGTCGCCAGACCCGCGAGGAATGCGGCACCCAGTGCTGTGCTTTCACGCACTGCCGGGCGCTCAACACGTGTGCCCAGAATGTCGGCTTGGAATTGCATCAGGAAGTTGTTTGCGACTGCACCGCCATCAACACGCAGTGACTTCAGGCGTTCACCAGAATCAGCTTGCATCGCATCCAGTACATCGCGAGTTTGATAAGCAATGGACTCGAGGGTTGCGCGGATGATGTGGTTGCTGTTAACACCACGGGTCAGGCCGAAGATCGCACCACGGGCATACGGGTCCCAATAAGGAGCACCTAACCCAGTGAAAGCAGGCACCACATATACACCGTTGCTGTCTTTCACTTTGGTGGCGAAATACTCGGAGTCGGTGGCATCGCTGATCAGTTTCAGCTCATCACGCAGCCATTGGATGGATGCGCCGCCAATAAATACCGCGCCTTCCAGCGCATAGTTAACTTCGCCGCGTGGGCCGCAGGCAATTGTGGTCAGTAGTCCATGATTGGATTGAACGGCTTCTGTGCCGGTGTTCATCAGCAGGAAGCAGCCTGTTCCGTAAGTATTTTTTGCCATGCCCGGTTGTACACAAAGCTGGCCGAACAGTGCGGCTTGTTGGTCACCGGCGATACCGGCGATAGGAATACGCGTCCCGCCTTTACCACCAATGTTGGTCTGGCCGTAAATTTCTGAGGATGGGCGAACTTCTGGCAGCATGGCGCGCGGGATATTCAGCGCTTTCAGCATGCGTTCGTCCCACTCTTTGGTGCGAATATTAAACATCATAGTGCGTGATGCGTTGGTGTAATCCGTTACGTGTACACGGCCCTGTGTCATGTTCCACACCAGCCAAGTGTCTACGGTACCAAACAGCAATTCGCCGCGCTCAGCGCGGTCACGAGCGCCTTCTACGTTATCAAGGATCCATTTCACTTTGGTGCCGGAGAAGTAAGGGTCAACCACCAGCCCAGTGTTGTGGCGGATGTACTCTTCCAGACCTTCTTTTTTCAGTTTCTCGCAGATTTCAGCGGTACGGCGGCATTGCCAAACAATGGCGTTATACACCGGCTTACCGGTCGCTTTGTCCCAAACAATGGTGGTTTCACGTTGGTTGGTAATACCGATACCGGCAATTTCGTCAGAACTGATGCCGGCTTTGGCCAGCACTTCGACCAATGTGGAGCTTTGCGTGGCCCAGATTTCCATTGGGTCATGCTCAACCCAACCCGCTTTCGGGTAGATTTGGGTAAATTCACGCTGAGAAACACTCACGATATTAGCATCGTGGTCTAACACCACTGCTCTGGAACTGGTGGTTCCTTGATCAAGCGCGACAATGTATTTCTTTTGAGTAGTATTTTCAGTTGTCATAGTTAGCCTACTTTTTAAGTGACAGTATCTAATATTTACGCTTTGCGTTCTGTGGTCGTAACCGTGGTTTCTTCATCTTCAATGGCACACACGTCGCATGGCAAATGGCGACCAATCAGAGCACGATAACCGAATGCACCCACTAATGCGCCGACGATTGGCCCTAAGATAGGGACTAAGAAGTAAGGAATATCACGCCCGCCAGTGAAGGCGATTTCGCCCCAACCTGCAAAATAAGCAAATAGTTTTGGACCAAAGTCACGTGCCGGGTTTAATGCGAACCCAGTCAGTGGCCCCATTGAGCCGCCGATAACGGCAATCAAAATACCAATCAGCAGCGGTGCCAGTGGGCCGCGTGGAATACCGTTACCATCGTCAGTCAATGCCAGGATAAGACACATCAAAATAGCGGTAATGACCATTTCAACCAAGAAAGCTTGGAAAACAGAAATATGTGGATTTGGATAAGTAGAGAAAATACCAGCCAGATTCAGACTTTCAACACTGCCGCGTGCTATTTGATGAGTCTGTTCAAAATCGATGAATAGGTTGTAGTAGAGGCCGAACACTAAGGCCGCAGCACAAAATGCACCGGCAATCTGTGCCAAAATGTAGGGAATAACTTTACTGCGATCAAAGCAGGCAAATAGCCATAAGGCAATAGTCACTGCTGGATTAAGATGAGCACCTGAAATTGCTGCTGTGAGATAAATGGCCATAGCAACGCCCAGGCCCCAAATGATACTAATTTCCCACTGCCCAAAACTGGCACCTGCCAATTTTAATGCAGCGACACAGCCCACACCAAAAAAGATAAGTAGAGCAGTACCGAGAAACTCCGCGATACATTGGCCCTTCAAGGTCGAACTAGCGGTTTGGCTCATAGTAGATGTCCTAGAGACAGAGATTTATAGGGTATTTCTTATTTTTGCCCTCCGGAGTACGGAGGGGGTGATGTAAATTTATCGTTAACGAGCACAAACGAGAAATAGCGAAATCGAAATGTGTGTGGTGTGTCATAAAAATGAGCGATTTCGCGTTATTCGCGGATGTTAAGGGACTTTGAAAGTGTGATCAGACCAGTGCTTTCTTTCCCAGTTGTTAAAGCTGTGTATAACTTAGCAGGATAGGTCGTAGGGATTTTTCGGTTTTTGCTGATGTTTTTTCGGTATTCACTGATAGTTTTTCGGTATTCACTGATAGTTACTGACACGAAATTGCTACAGAGTGTGGTTTGTACCGGTATGGCGCTAGACAGGGGGAGACTGGCTACATACAATCGCTCTACAAGGGCATCGCCTAAGACTATCGTTTTTATCATATTGCGTCACCTGTGTGATGGGACGCCTAAAACATAGCGCTTGTTATAGTTGTTCGATGGATATATAGCGCGATAAGTATTCACAGCAGTTTCATTTGCCGATAGTGACTGCGGTTTACGCGGTAACTGAAGTGAGAAATGATAACTGCGACCAAAAGATGTACGCCTTGCGACTCATAAGGGGACCGAAGAATGTCATTTGAAGTATTTGAGAAATTGGAAGTTAAAGTTCAGCAGGCGATTGATACCATCACTCTGTTACAGATGGAAATTGAAGAGCTGAAAGAGAAGAATAACACCTTGTCCCAAGAAGTTCAGGAAGCGGCAGGTGGCCGTGAAGCGCTAGTGCGCGAAAATGAGCAATTGAAACAAGAACAGCATGTTTGGCAGGATCGTCTGCGTGCTCTGTTGGGAAAGATGGAAGAAGTCTGAGTACCAGTTGGCTTAAAGCATCATCAATATATTGCTGAAAGCCGCTAGTTACGCAGCTTCTTCGAGTACGAAAGGCAACAAGGGCGATATTGATATCGCCCTTTTTAGTTGATAAACCAGAGAGATATTATTCAATATCCAAAGGTTCTTCTGACAAGATTATCCCGGTGTTGTCTGCGTACAAATGGTCACCGGAGAAGAATGTGACACCGCCAAAGTTAACGCGGATATCACTCTCACCAATACCCTCATCTGCGGCACCGACCGGAATAGCGGCCATCGCCTGGATACCAATATCCAATTCGGCTAGTTCATCAACCTGACGGACAGCGCCGTAAACAACAATGCCTTCCCACTCATTTTTCAAAGCCAGATCAGCTAGTTCAGCATTGATTAATGCCCGGCGCACTGAGCCACCGCCATCGACGACTAAAACACGGCCAAGACCATTTTCTTCGAGCAGGTCAAACAACAAGCCGTTATCTTCGAAACATTTTACAGTAGTAATCTTGCCACCAAATGAAGTGCGCCCGCCAAAATTGGAGAACAGAGGTTCTACCACATTGACCTCTTCATGATAGATGTCACAGAGTTCGGAAGTATCATATTTCATAGGATTAACGTCTGGTTGCGGCTGGGATGTTAAGTATATCCCTTTCTGGCCGCTGTTGGCAAAATCATCAATTGTTAAATTTCTCCGGACAGGTTTATCGACTGTTGCCCGGAGAAAGAAACAGGCGGGGTTAACTGAGCACCAGGCCGATAGCAAACAGAATATTGGTCAACAACGCGGCTTTGACCATATGCTCGAGCATGGGGCGCATCCCCGCGGCGGTGGGTTCACGCAGCACAAATAGCGCGTGTTTGGCCAGTAAGGGAACCGCCAAAATAAAGAGCCAACCCGCCCAGTTATGCAGATACAGAATATTGAATAATGCCAGGCAGAAGATGGCGGCGGCGATCAGCAGGGCATGATAATAACGTGCGACCACCGGGCCTAAACGCACTGCCAGTGTGTTTTTGCCATTGGTTTTGTCATTTTCGATATCACGCAAATTATTAATATTTAAAACGGCTGTCGCCAGTAAACCACAGGCAGTGGCGGGTAGCATGACGATACTGTCAAAGTGCCCGGCTTGAAGATAGTAAGTCCCGGCGACACTCAGCCAGCCGAAGAAAACCAATACTGAAATATCACCTAAGCCCATATAACCATAGGGTTTACTACCCACGGTGTAGGTGATTGCGGCCACAATGGCCATCAGCCCAAGCAGTAAAAAGCCTAAAATGTCGCTGGGTTTTTCGCAGGCCACGGCAATGAGCGCGATACCTGAAATAACAGTCATACTAACAGTGATGATAAGCGCGACTTTCATTTGCTGACGAGTAATCATCCCTTTTTGCATGCCGCGCAATGGCCCGATACGTTCTTCGGTATCACTGCCCTTGATAGCATCGCCGTAATCATTGGCGAGATTGGACAAAATTTGCAACAGGCCGGCGGTTAATAAGGCGAGCAAGGCGACGGCGGGTTTAAAACTATCGAGCCAGACAGCCAGTGCTGAACCGGTAACGATAGAGGCAAAGGCCAGGGGCAGTGTTCTTGGCCGCAGGCTTTCCAGCCAAGCCTGGGTCTGGCTGGTGCTAGTTAAGCGGGTATTAGGTGATAGGCTCATTTTCTGCTTCATTTTATAGGAGTCTGGTCCGCCCATATCGGCGAGTTAATAAAAATAAGAGTGGGAGGCATCGCCTCCCACTCAATATTAATTTGGCGAACCATTTTATCCAGCAACGGCTTATAAAGCGAATTATAGGATAAAACGACTCAAATCTTCATCAGCTACCAGTTCATCCAGATGTTTACCCACATATGCCGCGTCAATAGTGATGGATTGACCATTACTTTCGCTTGCGTCATAAGAGATATCTTCCATCAGACGTTCCAACACGGTATGCAAGCGACGTGCGCCAATATTCTCGGTGCGCTCATTAACCTGCCATGCCGCTTCCGCGATTTTGCGAATACCTTCACGGGTAAACTCAACCGTCACCCCTTCAGTTGCCATCAGTGCTTTGTACTGTTCAGTCAACGAAGCACTCGGCTCAGTCAAGATGCGCTCAAAATCATCGGTGGTCAGCGCCTGCAATTCTACACGGATTGGCAAGCGACCTTGCAATTCCGGGATAAGATCTGACGGGCTGGAGACCTGGAATGCGCCGGAGGCAATAAACAGAATATGGTCTGTTTTCACCATGCCGTGTTTGGTTGATACGGTGCAGCCCTCAACCAATGGCAGCAAGTCACGTTGTACCCCTTCACGGGACACATCCGGGCCTGAAGTCTGGCCGCGTTTACAGATTTTATCGATTTCGTCGATGAACACGATGCCGTGTTGTTCAACCGCATCAATCGCCTGTTGCTTCAGCTCTTCTGGATTGACTAACTTCGCGCCTTCTTCCTCAATCAGCAGTTTAAATGCTTCTTTGATTTTGATTTTGCGCGGTTTTTGTTTCTGGCCAGCAATGTTCTGGAACATCGATTGCAGTTGGTTAGTCATCTCTTCCATGCCCGGAGGAGCCATGATTTCAACACCTACTGGTGATGCAGCCAGATCAATTTCAATCTCTTTGTCATCCAGTTGACCTTCGCGCAGTTTTTTGCGGAAAGCCTGGCGGGTCGCGGATGGCTCTTGAGTTTCATCCTGTTGGCCCCAGTTATTTTTGGCTGGTGGGATCAGCACATCCAGAATACGTTCTTCGGCCAATTCTTCCGCCCGATAACGCATTTTTTCAATGGATTGATGACGAACCATTTTCACCGCTGCATCGGTTAGATCGCGGATAATAGAATCAACTTCTTTACCCACATAGCCAACTTCGGTGAACTTGGTGGCTTCTACTTTGATAAACGGCGCATTGGCCAGTTTTGCCAGGCGGCGGGCAATTTCTGTTTTACCCACGCCGGTCGGGCCGATCATCAGAATATTTTTAGGAGTAACTTCGTGGCGCAGCTCTTCGTTAAGCTGCATCCGACGCCAGCGGTTACGCAGGGCAATGGCCACTGCACGTTTAGCTTTATCCTGGCCGATAATATAGCTATCAAGTTCGCTGACAATCTCGCGTGGGGTCATTTCAGACATGTCACTCTATCCTTACGCTTTATGTGTTGATAACGTTTCGTACGTTAATTCTTCAATGGTTTGGAAGCGGTTGGTGTAGATACAAATATCCCCCGCAATGCTCAGTGATTTTTCCACGATATCCCGCGCACCCAATTCAGTATTTTCTAGCAGCGCGCGCGCGGCAGACTGGGCATAAGGCCCACCGGAACCAATAGCAATCAGGTCATCTTCAGGCTGAACCACATCGCCATTACCGGTGATGATGAGTGATGCGGTTTCATCAGCAACAGCCAAAAGTGCTTCGAGTTTGCGTAACATGCGGTCAGTGCGCCAATCTTTGGCTAACTCAACCGCTGCTTTAGTCAGGTGGCCCTGGTGCATCTCCAGTTTGCGTTCAAATAGCTCAAATAGCGTAAAGGCATCGGCAGTACCGCCAGCAAAACCAGCAATGACTTTATTGTTATAAAGGCGGCGTACTTTCTTGGCGTTGCCTTTCATTACGGTATTGCCCAGAGTGACCTGGCCATCACCACCGATAACTACATGACCATTACGGCGTACACTTACAATTGTTGTCACGAGCGGATCCTCGTTGCGGACTGAATGAGTCCCCGTATTGCCTTTCAGCAAAACAATACGGGGTATATTGAGATTATAAATGGGGGAGGATTACTACTTTTCAACCCCCAACTGCGAGGGGAATGCATCCTGATTGGCCCGCACCTTTCAAACGCTGTAAAGCTTTATCCGCTGCAGCTTTGGTGCTGTAAGGGCCGAGCACCACGCGATTCCAGCCACCACCGGCGGTAATACGGCTTTCGATACCCTCGAATGCCAATTGGGCGCGAATAGATTCCGCCTGATCTGCGGCTTTGAATGAACCACATTGCACCATCCAGCGTTGCGCTTTTTCTTTCTCTTTTTCCGGTTTCGGCGGTGTCACTGCTGGCGCTACTGGAGTCACCGGTTGCTGAGTGCGCGGTGGTGTCGTGACCTGCGGCGGCACTTGTGTCTGCGGTGCTGGTACTGGCGCAACCGTCTGACGCGGTGGCGTTAATGGCTGCTGCTGTATATTGGTGACCGGGGGTTTGATGGTCACCGCAGAACGTGGCACCTGCATCCCTTCGTTATACGGCACCTCTGAAAGCTGGGTCGGCTGCTGCCGCATATCCGCCTGCATCTGTTCAAGCAATTGGCGCTGCTCATTGGTCAGTTGCGTTTTAGAATTAACTTCGCCACCGGCAGAGGGTTCTGTCGGTGTTGGGACGCCAATCTGACGGTTTTCCAACTCTTTAATATAACGCCAGCGTTCTTCGGGTTTCGGCGGCAAGCCATTGCCCGTGCGCGGATCATGGCTAGGCAGTAACGGAAGCTCGCCCGGCTTATTGTGGGTAATGAAATAAAGGCCACCAACAAATACCACTAATAGCGCGACGGCCAGTGCCATCACGGTTTTGGATACTGCTGGAGCACTGCGTTTTTTCCGGCTGGTGCTTTTGCGCCGCGCTCCTGAGCGCCCTCGGCTTACATAATCTCTTTGTGCCACTATCGTTTCGCTGCGTCGTGATGATGGAATAAGCCCGTCATGTTACTGAACCCCTGAATATTTGCCTAGCGTTTAGGCGCAGCAGTACTTTCCCTGACAATTAATTCGGTATTTAACAAGCGGGAGCCACTCTGTACTGGATGCCCTTGTAACTGTTCGAGTAATAGTAACATGGCTTGCCGACCAATTTCATAACGTGGTTGTGCCACGGTGGTCAAGGGGGGATCGCAATACTGTGACAATTTTAAGTCGTCGAAGCCGACGACAGAGACATCCTGCGGGATGCGCAGGCCCATTTTCTTCGCTTGCCACATCGCGCCTATCGCCATGACATCATTGTGACAGAATATTGCGGTAGGGGGTTCTGGCAGGTCCATCAGCTTGATAAAGGTATCAACACCCGCTTCATAGCTAAAATCACCGCGTATAATATAGTTGCTGTCGACCTCGATACCATTACGGCGTAGCGCCTGGATATAGCCCTGTAGTCGATATTGGCATAGCGGAAAGTTTTCAGGCCCCGCAACACAGGCAATGCGCTGGTGACCCAATCTAATCAGATATTCTACCGCTTCATAGGCCGCGGTAAGGTTATCAATATGGACGGTGGGCAGTTCTAACTCGGGTGCAAACTCATTTGCCATCACCATCGGCGGTAAATTACGTTGTTCTTCCTTGCTGGCATCGAAAGGTAGATTGGAGCCTAGCAACAACATGCCATCAATCTGCTTGGTGATAATCAGGTTAACGAAGCTACGCTCTTGCTGGGGTTGTTGTGCGCAATCACCAATTAATATCAGATAGCCTTGTTGGGCAGCGGCATGTTCAATGCCTTGGATGATGTCAGCAAAAAAGGGGTCGCTGATATCCGGTACAATAACCAGAATAGTGCGCGATTCGTTACGTTTGATATTGCGAGATAAAGCATGGGGAGAATAACCGACAGCCAGAACAGCTTGCTCCACTTTTTGCCGAGTCATTGTTGAAACCTTTTCCGGATTCATCAATGCGCGCGATACCGTCGCAGTTGAAACACCGGCCATTTCGGCAACGTCCTTCATGGTGGCCATCGTGAATTCTTTCTTATGTTCCAACGCCTTTCTCCTTGCTCTGACTCCGAGTCAGCACTAATGCTTATGCAGGCTTTCCGTCATTCTATACAGATCGTGGGGGCAATTTGTTACCTAATTTGCATAAAAAGTGTGACATAAGTAGGTTTTTTCGAACTGACTCGCAGAAAATGGGGTAATCGATTGCTTTATGATGCGGTTTTACTCCAAGAATCATTGGCATTACCGCTAACATCAAGGTGACATCGGTCAATTAGCTGTCTATTGGGTCAACATCTAATGTCCACTTCACTTTCCGTGCTTGCGGCAAAGTATTGATAAGTGGCTGAGAGGTTTTAATCAGCCGTTGCAGGAATTGCCGTGAGGGGTGCTGCAACAGTAATTGCCAGCGGAAGCGCCCGCCGCGCTTAGCCTGTAACGCCGGAACCGGCCCCATAATCCATAATGCCTCGTCTTTCAGTGGGCTGGCTTCCAACAAATTGCGTAATTGCTGCAAAAACAGCGCTGATTGCTGGTTATCATGGTCTTCACTGCGCACAATGATATGGCTGGTATAGGGCGGTAAAAATACGCTTTTTCGCTCCGCCAATGCTTGTTTGGCAAAGGCGTCGTAGCCTTGCTGTAGCAGAATTTGCAGCAGCGGGTGCTCAGGGTGGTGAGTTTGTAAAATGACTTCGCCTTGTTTACCCGCACGGCCTGCGCGGCCTGATACTTGAGTGTAAAGCTGCGCAAAGCGCTCCGCAGAACGGAAGTCGGCCGAGAACAACGCGCCATCGACATCCAGCAATGCCACCAGAGTGACATCCGGGAAGTGGTGGCCTTTCGCCAACATTTGGGTACCAATCAATATCCGCGCCCCCCCTTGATGCACATCAGCCAGGTGTTGTTCCAGCGAACCTTTTCGGCTGGTGGTATCGCGGTCAATGCGGGTGATCGGGGTCTCTGGGAATAAAGGCGCTAATTCGTTTTCCAACTGTTCGGTACCGACACCCACGGAGACCATATGGGTCGAGCCGCATTTCGGACATTGTTGTGGCACTGGGCGTTGGCTATCGCAATGATGGCAGCGTAATTGGCGGTGATTCTGATGCAGGGTGTAATAGTGGTCACAGCGCTGGCATTCCGCAATCCAACCACACTCATGGCACAGCAAAGCAGGTGCATAACCGCGGCGGTTGAGAAACAAAATCACTTGGTTGTCGGCTTGCAAATGGGCTTTCATGCGTTTTAGCAGCGGCTGAGAAAGGCCAACTTTTAATGGCAGCCCCTTGAGATCCAGTAAGTGCTGCACTGCTGGCTTGGCATTACCCGCCCGTTTTGACAGTGTTAGCTGGCGATATTTACCCATTTGAACATTATGTAAAGTTTCCAGCGCGGGAGTGGCTGTCCCCATCACAATAGGAATGCCTTCTTCACGGGCGCGGAACACCGCTAAATCTCGGGCGTGGTAGCGCCAACCTTCCTGCTGTTTATAGGAACTATCATGCTCTTCATCAATAATGATAACGCCCAGCCGGGAGAACGGGGTAAACAGCGCAGAGCGAGTCCCAATCACAATCGCGGCTTCGCCGTTTCGCGCCCGTAGCCAGACAGATAAGCGCTCGCTGTCGTTTAAACTGGAATGGAGCACCTCAACCGGCGCATTAAAACGCTCGCGAAAACGGGCAATGGTCTGCGGGGTTAGGCCAATTTCAGGGACTAAAACTAGCGCCTGGCGGCCCTGTGCCAGAATATTTTCCAGCACGCTGAGATAAACTTCAGTCTTGCCGGAGCCGGTCACCCCAGCCAGTAGCCAGGCGGCAAACTGGGTATCTTCACTGCGAATCGCCCCGACGGCGGTAGCTTGCTCGGTATTGAGCCGCAGACGTTCGCCCAGCACCGAAAACCCATTACGCCAGTCCGTGGTCGCCACTTCTTGCGCTCGCAGGTCAATCAACCCTTTGCTACGCAATGTTTGCAGCGCGCTTTCAGTTAATGCCATTTCATTTACTTGATGGCGATAAACCGGTTTTTGTAATAACGCCGCAAGAGCTTGTTGTTGTTTGGGCGCGCGTTTTAAGCTTTCCGGCGGCGTAGCGCGGCCTTGTTCTGTGGCAAACCATTGCCACAAAGGGGCGGATTTCGCGGGCTTTCCTTGGCGCAATAAGATGGGCAAAGCATGGAACAGCACTTCGCCGATCGGATAATGATAATATTCGGTTGCCCAACACAGAATGCGCCACAAGCTGGGTGGGAATAAGCTGTCACTGTCCAAAACCGTATCAATGGCTTTGAGTTGTTCAAGAGGGAATGCGCTGGTATCACTGATACCCACTACGATTCCAATGGCATTACGTTTACCAAATGGCACACTGACGCGGGCCCCAACTACCGGGCAGGCCATAGCACTGTCGAGGCGGTAATCAAAGGTGCGAGTTAGCGGTACGGGTAATGCCACTTGAACAACGGACATGTATTTTTATCCTGCTAAATAAAAGGGTATAAATAAAATGGTCTAAATAAAGATTGAACAGTTTACACTGCGTACCTCACAATGTGCGGATTCGATTGCGCGGCTTGGTCAAATTCTGTATTATTTGCCGCCTTTGATATAATTCGATATCAAATTCTGCTAACAACCGTTGTTTGTTTTATCAGCGATTGTTCGTTAGCAATCAACTATTCGTTAACGATAAATGATTATTTAACGACAAATGGTTATTTATCAATCGTGTGGTGTCTGGCGGAGTAGGGCTGGATAGCGACGCGGCCTAAATATAGAGGTTTTTCCATGAAAAAAGGTATCCACCCTAAATACGATTTAGTTACTGCTTCTTGTTCTTGCGGTAACGTTATCAAGATCAACTCAACTGTTGGTCATGACCTGAATCTGGACGTGTGCGGCGAATGCCACCCGTTCTACACTGGCAAGCAGCGTGATGTTGCGACCGGTGGCCGTGTTGACCGCTTTAACAAGCGTTTCAGCGTGCCGGGTGCGACTAAAGCATAATTGCCCGTCAGACGAAAAAGGCGCCTTAGGCGCCTTTTTTCATTTCTACAACCCAGTTCACATTATGAATAGAACTGAACTGCTGCGAGAAATCAATATTCCCAGGTATCGGGATCAACACCCAACTCACGCATTAAAATCTTTGCAGCTTCCGGGATTTCATCACTGCGCTCTTTACGCAGATCTTCGTCATTCGGCAGCGGCTGGCCGGTAAATGCATGCAAAAAAGCCTCACACAACAATTCACTGTTGGTGGCGTGGCGCAGGTTATTCACCTGACGGCGGGTCCGTTCATCGGTGAGGATTTTTAACACCTTCAGCGGAATGGATACCGTAATTTTTTTGACCTGTTCGCTTTTCTTACCGTGTTCAGCGTAAGGGCTGACATACTCGCCGTTCCACTCAGCCATGGGACACCTTAAATTTGTCGGAAAAATACTAAATTCTGAAAACCGGCTAATTATGCCCGATCTTCACTGTTCTCACTAAATAAATGTCGATTTTACTAGACTAATATCACTTAAATAACCTTTTTTGCTATTTATTGATAGCTATTACCTTTCTCTATCATCTTTGCGGTTATACCCGTTATTCTGCAAGCTGCATGTGCGTTGGCTGCGCTCTATAACCCGAATCACTTACGAGAGTAAGCTCACTCGTTTGCCGCCTTCCTGCAACTCGAATTATTTAGGGTATATATAAGGCACCATTGAAACCTGACTGACATCATGAGGATATCTAAAACCTCTATAATTTTAGCGGTTATTATCCCATTGCTCAATCTATACGCAAAGAAGTTTAGATGTCCAGATGTATTGACGTCCGTAATTTGTGAGTCTACTCTGACGTAACATTTTTTCGATATCCGGCTGGTGGAAATCCATATGACGCGTAAACAGGCAACAATAGCAGTCCGTAGCGGGTTGAACGATGACGAGCAATACGGCTGCGTTGTCCCCCCGATTCACCTCTCCAGTACCTATAATTTTATCGATTTTAATCAGCCTCGCGCCCATGACTATTCACGTCGCGGCAACCCGACGCGTGATGTCGTGCAGCGCGCATTAGCTGAGCTGGAAGGTGGTGCGGGTGCGGTAATGACCAGCAGCGGGATGTCGGCGATTCATTTGGTTTGCACCACTTTTCTTAAACCGGGTGATTTACTGCTGGCCCCCCACGATTGTTACGGCGGCAGCTACCGTCTATTCGATAGTTTAAGCAAGCGCGGTGCCTATCGGGTGCTATTTGTTGACCAGGGCGATGAAGTGGCGCTGAGCAAGGCACTGGCGGAAAAGCCCAAGCTGGTGTTGATTGAAACTCCGAGTAACCCGCTGTTACGGGTGGTGGATATTGCCGCTATCTGTAAAGCCGCTCATGCCGTCGGCGCATTAACCCTGTGCGATAACACTTTCCTTAGCCCCGCGTTGCAGCAGCCGCTTGCTTTAGGCGCGGATCTGGTGGTTCATTCCTGTACCAAATATCTGAATGGCCATTCAGATGTGGTTGCTGGCGCGGTCATTGCCAAAGATCCTGAACTCGCTGTCGAATTGGCATGGTGGGCGAACAATATTGGCGTGACTGGCGCTGCATTCGATAGCTACTTGTTATTACGCGGGTTACGCACATTATCCCCACGTATGGCTCAACAGCAGCGCAACGCAGATGAAATTGTTCGCTATTTACAGCAGCAGCCTTTAGTGAAAAAGCTGTATCATCCTTCTCTGCCACAACATCCCGGCCACGAAATTGCTTGCCGTCAGCAGTCTGGTTTTGGTGCGATGCTCAGTTTTGAGCTGGATGGTGATGAACAGGTATTGCGCCGTTTCCTCTCTGCCCTTGAATTGTTTACCTTGGCAGAATCCTTGGGGGGCGTTGAAAGCCTGATTTCCCATGCCGCCACCATGACCCATGCCGGTATGGCGCCAGAAGCGCGCACTGCCGCAGGTATTACTGATAGTTTATTGCGAATTTCCGTGGGTATCGAAGACAGCGAAGATTTGATTGCCGATTTGGACAATGCTTTCCGGTTGGCGAGAGACTGAGGTAAGTATGAATGCAACAGCGGTAGCAGCGGCGGTGACTGGCCGTCAACTGCATAAATTTGGTGGCAGTAGTCTTGCGGATGTGAAGTGTTACCTGCGGGTGGCCAATATTATGGCCAACTATAGCCATCCCGGCGATCTCATGGTGGTATCTGCGGCAGGTAGCACCACTAACCAATTGATTAGTTGGTTGAAACTCAGCCAAAGTGATCGTCTTTCTGCCCATCAGGTGCAGCAGAATTTGCGTCGTTACCAACATGACCTGATTAGCGGCTTATTATCGCCAGAAATGGCTGAGCCGCTGATTAGTGAGTTTATCCATGATTTGGAGCGCTTGGCGGGCTTGTTGGATAACAAAATCGACGAGGCAATTTATGCCGAAGTGGTCGGCCATGGTGAGATTTGGTCTGCTCGCTTGATGTCTGCGGTATTGAACAAACTCGACATGAAAGCTACCTGGCTTGATGCTCGCAGCTTTCTGCGTGCTGAACGTGCAGCGCAGCCACAAATCGACGAAGGTCGTTCTTATCCGTTGTTGCAACAATTGATAGCGCAGCATCCACATCAACGTCTGGTGGTCACTGGATTTATCTCACGCAATAACACCGGCGAAACCGTGTTGTTGGGGCGTAACGGCAGTGACTACTCGGCTACTCAGGTCGGGGCGCTGGCGGGAGTCGAACGCGTTACCATCTGGAGTGACGTGGCGGGGGTATACAGTGCAGACCCGCGCAAAGTGAAAGATGCTTGTTTGCTGCCCTTATTGCGCTTGGATGAAGCCAGTGAACTGGCCCGCCTGGCGGCACCGGTGCTGCATACCCGCACATTACAGCCGGTTTCCGGCAGTGATATCGATTTGCAGTTGCGCTGTAGCTATCAGCCAGAACAAGGTTCAACCCGAATTGAGCGGGTGCTGGCTTCAGGCTCGGGTGCCAAAATTGTCACCAGCCATGATGATGTTTGCCTAATCGAATTACAGATTGCCAGTCACCATGATTTCTCGCTGGCGCAGAAAGAGATCGATTTACTGCTCAAACGCGCGCAAATCAAGCCATTGGCGACCGGTATTCACCCTGATCGTAACTTATTGCAACTTTGCTATACCTCAGAAGTGGTCGATAGCGCGCTAAGAGTGCTGGAAGATGCCACGCTGCCGGGGAAATTATCTCTGCGCGAGGGGCTGGCATTGGTTGCTCTGGTGGGGGCGGGGGTCAGTAAGAACCCACTGCACAGCCATCGTTTCTACCAACAACTGAAAGACCAGCCGGTCGAGTTTATCTGGCAAGCTGAAGATGGTATCAGCATGGTCGCCGTGCTGCGTCTAGGGCCGACTGAGCACCTGATTCAAGGTTTACATCAATCACTATTCCGCGCCGAAAAACGGATTGGCTTGATGCTGTTCGGTAAAGGCAATATTGGCGCTCGCTGGTTGGAGCTTTTCGCCCGTGAGCAAAAGAATATCTCGGCGCGCAGTGGTTTTGAGTTCGTGCTGGCCGGTGTTGTGGATAGCCGCCGCAGTCTATTGAGTTATGATGGGCTGGATGCCAGCCGGACGTTAGCATTTTATGATGACGAAGCTCAAGAGCAGGATGAAGAATCCTTGTTCTTGTGGATGCGCGCGCATCCATTTGATGATTTGGTGGTGTTGGATGTGACCGCCAGCGAATCACTGGCCGAGCAATATTTGGACTTCGCCAGCTACGGTTTCCACGTTATCAGCGCCAATAAATTAGCCGGAGCTTCCAGCAGCAATAACTACCGCCAAATTCGCGATGCTTTCTCCAAAACAGGCCGCCACTGGCTGTATAATGCCACGGTGGGGGCAGGTTTGCCGGTGAACCACACGGTGCGCGACCTGCGTGATAGCGGCGACAGTATTCTGGCGATCAGCGGTATTTTCTCCGGTACTTTATCTTGGTTATTCCTGCAATTTGATGGCACGGTGCCCTTTACCGAGCTGGTGGATCAAGCTTGGCAGCAGGGCCTGACAGAACCGGATCCGCGCGTGGATCTCTCCGGGCAAGACGTGATGCGCAAGCTGGTGATTTTGGCCCGTGAAGCCGGTTACGACATTGAACCAAATCAGGTGCGGGTGGAGTCGCTGGTACCTGCCGGTGCTGATGTTGGTTCCGTGGATCAATTCTTTGAAAATGGCGAGGCATTGAATCAGCAAATGATTCAGCGCTTAGAAGCTGCGAATGAAATGGGTCTGGTGTTACGTTACGTTGCACGCTTTGATGCTAATGGTAAGGCGCGGGTGGGCGTTGAAGCAGTACGTGCTGACCATCCATTGGCTTCTTTATTGCCGTGCGATAACGTTTTTGCCATTGAAAGCCGTTGGTATCGCGACAACCCGTTGGTCATCCGTGGCCCTGGCGCTGGGCGTGATGTCACCGCTGGCGCTATTCAATCTGATTTAAACCGCCTTTCTCAACTGCTGTAATTTGCCTTTATTCACCTCCTCTGCCCGCCGCAGGGGAGGCGAAACCGCCACATTTTCCCCTATATGAATTTTCCGCACATTGCGTGTGAATATTAATCATCGTTCTAAACTTATTTAAAAGTTGACTCTTTAGCCAACTTCGGTCATTTTCTATTTAGACGTCTAAACGTATAGACGCTTATAAAAAATGACAGATAACATAAGTCATCAAAATGATGACAACAGGCAATGGGGTAACAGGGTATGAGTTTTTTCCACGCAAACCAGCGGGAAGCGCTGAATCAAAGTTTGGCAGAGCTGCAAGGCCAGATTAATGTTTCTTTTGAATTTTTCCCGCCGCGTACCAGCGAGATGGAAGACACCCTGTGGAGCTCTATTGACCGTCTGAGCACTCTGAAACCGAAGTTTGTCTCAGTGACTTATGGTGCAAACTCCGGTGAGCGCGATCGTACCCACAGCATCATTAAGGGTATTAAAGAACGCACTGGCCTTGAAGCCGCGCCGCATCTGACTTGCATTGATGCTTCTCCGACTCAATTACGTGAGATTGCCACCGATTATTGGAATAGTGGTATTCGCCATATTGTTGCCCTGCGCGGTGATTTACCACCGAACAGTGGCAAGCCAGAAATGTATGCTTCTGATTTGGTGGGCTTATTGAAAGATGTGGGTGATTTTGATATCTCGGTTGCCGCCTATCCGGAAGTACACCCAGAAGCCAAAAGTGCACAGGCTGACCTGATTAACCTGAAACGCAAGATTGATGCCGGTGCTAACCGTGCCATTACGCAGTTCTTTTTTGATGTAGAAAGTTACCTGCGTTTTCGCGACCGCTGTGTTGCGACCGGTATTGACGTTGAGATCGTGCCGGGTATCTTGCCGGTGTCTAATTTTAAACAGCTCCAGCGCTTTGCCACCATGACCAATGTACGGGTGCCTAATTGGATGACCCGTATATTTGAAGGGCTGGATAATGACCCTGAGACACGCAAAATGGTCGGGGCATCGGTGGCGATGGATATGGTGAAGATTCTCAGCCGCGAAGGGGTGAAGGATTTCCATTTCTACACCCTGAATCGCGCAGAATTGAGTTATGCGATCTGCCATACCCTTGGGGTGAGGCCATAGTTTTTTAAAAAGTGGCGGTGGCCCCTTTTAATCCCCATTGGCTTTGATTAGTCATTCAGTTTGATCGGATCTGATTTCGGTTGATATTCGCAGAGTGAATAGTTCGGTTGTTAAAGCACCTAGTTAGCTTAGCCACCGACGAACCAACCGCCAAAGGGTGCGGGCGCGCACCCTTGTGGAATCCCGCGCTTCGCACGTATCGCCTGCTCACTGCGTGGGTTCCCTTACTCATCGTTTCGGCTGACGGAACGGGCCGATTCACTCCTGTTCAAGCGGCCCTCGCTCGGCGTCCATACCTCGCGTCCTACCTCCACTCTTCACTCGGCGGCTCAAATGTGCTTTTTAAGATCAAAACCTAAAAACAGGGTTTTGAATGGGCTTTTGACCTTGAGCGCAATCAGGAATATTGCCGACAAGGATGGAGGGTAGAGTGAGCGGCCATGGACGGCCGCGAAAAGCGCGCTTGAGCAGGAGCAAATCGCGCTGGCTCGTCAGCCCGAAAGACGTAGGAGGTTTACCCACAGGGCAATATTTCGCGCAAGCCGCAGGTGCAGGAGGGCCGGCTAGCCCTCCTGCTCGGTTGAGGCTACTGGGATTAAGTGGTCACTGAAATTCTAACAACCGAAATAATGGTCCGGTGCTCTATCAACCAAAAAAAGATAATCAGGGGAATTTCTTCCCCTTAAAATCAATGGCTAACCTGTATTGCGCATCCCTGCCGCCACACCGGCAATAGTCACCATCAATGCTTGCTCAACGCGGGCATCTGGGTGTTCTTGCTGGCGCGAGCGGTGCAGTAGCTCGGCTTGCAGCACGTTTAATGGGTCGGTGTAGACATTACGCAGCGCGATAGACTCCGCAATCCACGGTAGATCCGCCATCAAATGGTCATCGTTGGCAATCGCCAGCACCACTTTAATATCGGCTTCCAGTTGGTCGCGTAGTTGCTGACCTAACGGCCACAGCGATTTATCTACCAGACGTTGGTCATAATATTCTGCCAGCCACAAATCTGCTTTGGCGAACACCATTTCCAGCATACCAATCCGGGTTGAGAAGAACGGCCAGTCACGGCACATAGTGGCTAACTCTTCCCGTTTCCCGGCGTCGATCGCTTTCTGCAAACCGGCACCGGCACCCAGCCAGGCGGGTAACATCAGGCGGTTTTGCGTCCAGGCGAAAATCCAGGGAATAGCACGCAGGCTTTCTACTCCGCCGTTCGGACGGCGCTTAGCTGGGCGTGAACCCAATGGTAATTTGCCTAATTCCAGTTCTGGCGTCGCGGCACGGAAGTAAGGCACAAACTCAGGATTTTCACGTACATAGCCACGATACATATCGCAGGAAGCATCAGACAGAATATCCATCACCTCCACCCACTCTTTTTTCGGCTCCGGCGGCGGCAACAAATTAGCTTCCAGAATCGCACCAGCATAAAGCGCCAAACTGCTGATAGTGACTTCCGGTAAACCAAACTTAAAGCGAATCATCTCGCCTTGTTCAGTGACACGTAAGCCGCCTTTCAGGCTGCCAGGAGGCTGAGAAAGCAGTGCAGCATGCGCTGGCGCGCCACCACGGCCGATAGAACCGCCACGGCCATGGAACAGTGTCAGAGAGATGCCAGCTTTCTCGCAGGTTTTGATGAGAGCATCCTGCGCGCGATATTGCGCCCAAGACGCAGCCATCACGCCGGCATCTTTCGCTGAGTCAGAATAGCCAATCATCACCATTTGTTTGCCTTGGATCAGGCCGCGATACCAGTCGATATTCAGTAACTGGGTCATCACATCGTCAGCATTATTCAGGTCATCGAGAGTTTCGAACAATGGCGCGACTGGCAGAGTGAACGGGCAACCGGCTTCTTTCAGCAGTAAATGCACTGCCAGCACGTCCGATGGCACTTTGGCCATGGAAATCACGTAAGCAGCAATGGAACCCTGCGGTGCTTCGGCAATGACTCGGCAGGTTTCCAGCACTTCTTGAGTCTCGGCACTTGGCTCCCATTTCAGTGGAACTAATGGGCGCTTGGAGTTCAACTCACGGATCAGAAAGGCTTGTTTGTCCGCTTCAGACCAGCTTTCATAATCACCCAGACCTAAATAGCGGGTCAGTTCAGCAATGGCATCGGTATGACGGGTACTTTCCTGACGCACATCAATACGCACCAGCGGCACACCGAAACAGCGCACGCGACGCAGGGTATCCAGTAATTGGCCGTTGGCGATGATTTCCATGCCACAGGTTTTTAGCGATTGATAACAGGCGTATAGCGGGTCCCACAATTGGTCATTACTGACCAGCAAATCAGTCGGTGGCAATACACGCTCGCCTTTCAGGCGGCCTTCCAGATAGGTCTGGGTGTTCGTCAACTGGGTGCGCATGCGCTTCATCAGTTCACGATAAGGTTCGAGCACCTCTTCGCCACCCGCCAATTCACGCAATTCTGGCGTACATTCCGACATGGAAAGCTCTGATACCAAGACCTGAATATCACGCAGGAACAAATCAGTGGCTTTCCAGCGGCTCAGTAGCAGCACATGGCGGGTAATTTCGGCAGTAACATTAGGGTTACCATCGCGGTCGCCACCCATCCATGAAGTGAAGCGGATCGGCACGGCTTCTACCGGCAAGCGGTAATTGAGGGAGTTTTGCAACTGCTCGTTAAACTCACGCAGGAAAGCGGGCACGCCTTCCCATAGGCTGTTTTCAACCACAGCAAAGCCCCATTTGGCTTCATCAACCGGGGAAGGGCGAATTTTACGAATTTCGTCGGTATGCCATGATTGTGCGACTAACTGCCGCAAACGACGCATGATCTTGTTGCGTTCGTAATCGGCTAAATCATTGTGATCCAGCTGGCTCAGGCAGGTATTCACTTCGACCAGTTTATGAATCAAGGTACGGCGAGTAATTTCGGTTGGGTGAGCCGTCAACACCAGCTCAATAGACAACTCATCAACCGCGCTGCGCATGTCTTTTTCGCTCAGCTTTTTGTCTTTCAAACGGGTGAATAGCTGGGCCAGGGCTTCCGGATTACTTGCGGCTTCACCATGTGGCGAAATGCTGTGATATTGCTCCGCTGTGTTGGTCAAATTGAGAAATTGACTAAAAGCGCGGGCTACCGGCAGCAGCTCGTCATTGGATAAATTTTGCAGCGTTGTCAGCAGTTCCTGACGGCTCGCTTCATTACCAGCACGCGAAGATTTAGATAATTTACGGATGGTTTCTACTTTTTCAAGGATGTGTTCGCCGAGCGCTTCCTTGATGGTGTCCCCGAGTAGCGTGCCGAGCATACTGACGTTACTTCGCATTGCGGAATATTGTTCGTTCATATGATTTCTTTTAGTACCCTTCGTAACTTGATGAGTATGTAAATTAATTTCACCCAAAAGACTGAGATGGACAAATCCACTCGCCGCGTTCAATTCCATACCCCAATTGACACTATTTCTAGCAAAAAAACATCATTTTTAGGGATATTGCTGAAATTTAATTACTACAGCCAGATTATCAGTCTGGCTAATCGGTAATATTGATCCGCCTACCCCATACGAGTTATTTCTGCTGACAGAAATGGTCAACTAATTGGCCAATCAGCTCGCGAGTGGGTTCGATAAAGGCCATATCGATAAATTCATCCGGCTGGTGGGCTTGATTGATGGAACCTGGCCCCAGCACTAATGTTGGGCAAATTTGCTGAATAAATGGCGCTTCGGTGCAGTAGTTCACCACCGCCGTGCGCTCACCCAGCAATTTTTCGATAACCCCGACCATATGATGATCTGTTGGGCATTCATAGCCTGGAATCGGCGGATGCAGTTCATCAATACTCAAGCGGCCCGGCCAGCGCGTACTGACGGGGGCCAGTGCTTCAGTCATCAACTCATTCAAATCACTTAGTGTCAGACCCGGCAATGGGCGGATATCCATATGTAATTCACAGCAAGCACAGATACGGTTTGCAGCATCACCACCATTAATATGACCGAAATTCATGGTCGGGTATGGGATAGCAAATGCCGGATTGTTGTAGCGCTCTTGTAAGCTGGTGCGCAGCTTCATTAGCTCAGTAATGGATTCATGCATCAAATCAATAGCATTCACACCACGAGCGGGATCACTGGAATGGCCGGACTGGCCAGTAATGCGGATAGCATTGGAAATATGCCCTTTGTGCGCCCGTACGGGTTGCAGTGATGTTGGCTCACCAATAATGGCAAAGTCAGGGCGCAACTGGGTGGAGGCGGCAAAATAGCGCGCGCCCGCCATGGTGGTTTCTTCATCGGCAGTCGCCAAAATATACAGCGGCTTGCTCAATGTGCTGGCATCAATATCGCGCACTGCATCAAGAATAAAGGCAAAGAAGCCTTTCATGTCGGCAGTACCCAAACCATACAATTTATTGTCATGCTCGGTCAGAGTGAACGGATCGCGCGTCCAGCGCCCCTCATCATAAGGAACGGTGTCGGTATGACCCGCCAATAGCAACCCGCCGCTACCCTCTCCGCTGCTTTTTTCACCAATAGAGGCAAGCAGGTTAAATTTGTGGCGTGTGTCAGGTACTGGCTGGATTTCGACGCGAAAACCCAAATCTGCAAACCATCCGGCCAACAAGTTGATTAACGCCTCATTGCTTTGGTCGAGGGCGCTATCGGTTGCGCTGATCGATGGCATCGCGATTAACGCCCGATACAGCTCAATAAATGGAGGTAATTTCATCTTCACTGTTGACAGCCTTTGGTTAGGATAGTATCAATATTCATGCATTAATTATGAATAAAAATACAGTAAGCTTGAGCGTAAGGGAACCTAAAAACACCCTTAAATTGACGAAAAAGTCAATACTCAATCACGTGGGGGAACAGTAAGACCTTGCTGATAACCCAAATGCCGGTTTTGACTACTTATGTCTTTATACCGAATAACATTTTTATATCCAAAGTCATTGGAGTTGCAGGTAGGCAGCAAGCGAACGAATCCCGATGAGCTGACACTGGTCAGTGATTCGGGTGAATAAGCGTAGCTAACAACCCCGCAGCTTCAAGTACGAAGGGCAAGGTGAACTGAACCCATGTTGAATACGCTAATTGTAGGTGCCAGTGGCTACGCCGGAGCAGAACTTACGGCTTACCTGAATCGTCACCCACATATGAACATAACCGGTTTAACGGTTTCAGCGCAAAGTGCAGATGCAGGGAAATTACTTTCTGATCTGCATCCGCAGCTAAAAGGCATTATTGATCTTCCGCTACAACCCTTGGTGGATGTGGCTCTGGCGGCAAAAGGCGTTGATGTTGTCTTCCTCGCCACCGCCCATGAAGTCAGCCATGATTTAGCGCCACAATTCCTGGCGGCGGGTTGTGTCGTATTCGATCTCTCCGGTGCATTCCGGGTTCAGGATGCGGAGTTTTACAGTCAATATTACGGTTTTGAGCATCAACATGCCGATTGGCTGGACAAAGCAGTCTATGGATTAGCTGAATGGCAGGCTGAAAAAATTAAGCAGGCCCAATTGATCGCGGTACCAGGCTGCTATCCCACCGCATCCCAACTGGCGCTTAAGCCGTTGGTCGATGGCGATTTACTCAATGAGGCGCAGTGGCCAGTGATTAACGCCGTCAGTGGTGTCAGTGGCGCGGGGCGTAAAGCCAGCATTAGCAACAGTTTCTGTGAAGTGAGTTTGCAGCCGTATGGTTTGTTTAATCATCGTCATCAGCCAGAAATTGTCGCCCACCTTGGCACTCCGGTCATTTTTACTCCGCATTTGGGGAATTTCGCCCGCGGTATTTTGGCAACCATTACCTGCCGCCTGAAAGCGGGTGTGACGGCACAAGATATCGCCGAGGCATACCACAATGCTTACCAAGATAAGCCCCTGGTTCGGCTTTATAAGCAAGGTGTGCCAGCACTGAAAGCGGTGGTCGGTTTACCTTTCTGTGATATCGGTTTTTCTGTGCAGGGCGAGTATTTAATTATTGTCGCGACAGAAGATAACCTGCTGAAAGGGGCTGCGGCGCAGGCCGTGCAATGCATGAATATACGTTTTGGTTTTGTGGAAACCCAATCCCTGTTGTAGGTAACTGGAGGGTTGTAACAGAGTCGAAACTGACATTTTTATCCAATTATATTGAGGCGAAACATGATGAATCCGTTGGTCATTAAATTAGGTGGCGTGTTGCTGGACAGCGAAGAAGCGCTGGAGCGCCTGTTTACTGCATTGGTGACCTATCGCGAGAAGCATGAGCGCCCGCTGGTGATTATGCACGGCGGTGGTTGTCTGGTTGATGATTTGATGAAAAAACTCGCGTTGCCGGTGGTGAAGAAAAACGGCCTGCGTGTGACTCCAGCTGATCAAATTGACATTATTACGGGTGCATTAGCGGGTACTGCCAACAAAACATTGCTGGCTTGGGCGGTGAAGCATGACATCAATGCTGTTGGCTTATGCTTGGGCGATGGCCATACCGTGTCGGTCACTCCGCTGGAGGCAGAACTCGGTCATGTGGGTAAAGCCGAAGCTGGCTCACCGGCTTTAGTGCAAACCTTACTGGCCGCGAATTACATGCCAATCATCAGCTCTATTGGTATTACTGCTGATGGCAAATTGATGAATGTCAATGCCGATCAAGCTGCAACAGCTTTGGCCGCGACACTGGGAGCCGATTTGATTTTGCTGTCGGATGTCAGCGGGATTTTAGATGGCAAAGGCCAGCGTATTGCTGAAATGACGGCACAAAAAGCTGAGCAATTGATTGCTCAGGGCATCATTACTGATGGTATGGTGGTTAAAGTGAATGCAGCGCTGGATGCGGCTCGCTCATTGGGCCGTCCGGTGGATATCGCCAGTTGGCGTCATGCCGACCAACTACCAGCATTGTTTAATGGGGTGCCGATTGGCACGCGTATTTTGGCCTAATACTGTTTATTTTATTATAAATTTTTATAACCCAAAGTCATTGGAGTTACAGGTAGGCAGCCAGCAAACTCATCCCGATGAACTTACTCAAGTAAGTGATTCGGGTGAGCGAGCGCAGCTAACAACCCTGTAGCTTCAAAGGCGAAGGGGAGAACTTAAGGAAGTAAGACGATGGCATTATGGGGCGGGCGGTTCAGTCAGGCGGCAGATCAGCGTTTTAAGCAATTTAATGACTCTCTGCGGTTTGATTACCGGCTGGCAGAGCAGGATATTATCGGTTCTGTTGCCTGGTCTAAAGCACTGGTCACGGTTGGCGTTTTAACGGCGGCTGAACAGCAACAACTTGAGCAGGCGCTCTCTGTTTTATTAGAGGAAGTTCAGGCCGATCCACAGGCCATTTTAGCCAGTGATGCTGAAGATATTCACAGCTGGGTAGAAACCAAGCTGATTGATAAAGTGGGCGATTTAGGTAAGAAACTGCACACCGGGCGCAGCCGTAACGACCAAGTGGCGACTGACCTGAAGTTGTGGTGCAAATTCCAGATAACCGAATTAAAAACGGCTGTGCAACAGTTGCAGCAAGCGCTGGTTATGACTGCCGAAGCCAATCAGGATGCAGTGATGCCGGGTTATACCCATTTACAGCGTGCTCAACCAGTCACCTTTGCCCACTGGTGCTTGGCTTATGCTGAAATGTTAGCCCGTGATGAAAGTCGGCTGCAAGATACCCTAAAACGCCTTGATGTCAGCCCGTTAGGCAGTGGCGCATTGGCGGGTACCGCCTATGCTATCGATCGCGAACAATTGGCGGGCTGGTTAGGTTTTGCCTCGGCGACTCGCAATAGTCTGGACAGTGTTTCTGACCGTGACCATGTGTTGGAATTACTGTCTGACGCCAGCATTGGTATGGTGCATTTGTCGCGTTTTGCCGAAGATTTGATCTTCTTCAACAGCGGCGAAGCGGCTTTTGTCGATTTATCTGACCGCGTAACCTCAGGTTCCTCTCTGATGCCGCAAAAGAAAAACCCCGATGCGCTGGAATTAATCCGTGGGAAATGTGGCCGAGTACAAGGCGCATTGACCGGGATGATGATGACGCTGAAAGGCTTGCCTCTGGCTTATAACAAAGACATGCAGGAAGACAAAGAAGGCCTGTTTGATGCACTCGATACTTGGCTCGACTGCTTGCATATGGCGGCGCTGGTGTTGGATGGCATTCAGGTAAAACGCCCGCGCTGTAAAGAAGCGGCTGAGCAAGGTTATGCCAATGCCACTGAATTAGCGGATTATCTGGTCGCCAAAGGTGTACCTTTCCGTGAAGCGCACCATATTGTCGGTGAGGCCGTGGTTGAGGCGATTCGTCAGGGGAAAGCATTAGAGGCTTTATCGCTGAGCGATTTGCAAAAATTCAGTGCCGTCATTGGCGATGATGTTTATCCGATTTTGTCATTGCAATCTTGTTTAGATAAGCGGGTTGCTAAAGGCGGTGTTTCACCGCAGCAAGTGGCTTCAGCCATTGCAGAGGCTAAAACGCGACTGTTTTAGTTCGCCAAGTATTAATATTAGCAATGGGCCACTTTTATAGTGGCCCATTTTACATTATAGAAACTTAAATATATTTATTGTTATTACAGTAATGATTATTTCGTTATTCCTTATTCTGCCAAGAGCCTTAATTTTTAACTCGATGCTGCATTATTTTTAATGTACCGTTGAGTTCACACTCACAAATGGGTATGATAATCATTATCAAATCGTGGCGTTGTAGTAAAACTTCTACTAGTATTAAAAAATATTAAAGGAATTTAATGTGGAAACATAAAAGGAAGTATTGACTCGATATATTACCCTGTTCACTAAATAATAATATTAAGTTTTTTTAACGATTTATTTTATTAACTCCATTAACTTATTTGTTTTATATCAAGCCATAACATATCAATACCTCGGAGATTTATATTATTCGGGGTGATTTTCTATTACCCTATATTGGTTTTTATATAATTAAAGTGATGCTAAATAATTAATATATATATTAGTTTGTATTAATAAGGATGGAATCTCATAAATGGAAAGTATAGTTAGAGATAAAAAAGTGACAATAAATGCAATGAATAAGATTGCATTTGGGATATTGTTAGCGATCGCGGCACAAGGTTATTCAGAGCATGTCAAAGCTGATGATACCGTGCCATCATCGAAAGAAAATGACATGGTATTGGATAAGCTCAAAGTAGAGGGAGCCAGTAATGCGCAGGAGGGGGACTGGGTTTATGATGAACTCCATTCGGTCAGTGAAATCTCCCGCGAGCAATTAGATAACCGGCCCGCGCGCCATGCGGCAGATATATTAGAACAAACGCCGGGAGTCTATTCCAGTGTGAGTCAGCAAGACCCGGCGTTATCAGTGAATATCCGTGGCATGCAGGATTATGGTCGCGTCAATATGAATATTGACGGCATGCGTCAGAATTTTATGAAAAGTGGTCATGGTCAACGCAATGGCGTGATGTATATTGATCCAGAAATATTAAGTAATGTAGTGATTGAAAAGGGCGCTCCCAGCGGTGTTGGCGGAGCGGGAGTTATTGGTGGGGTTGCCACTTTTAATACTATTAATGCCAGTGATTTCCTCGAGTCGGGTAAAGAGATAGGCGGAAAAATCCGCGCTATGCACGGTGATAATGGCACTAATCTTATTGGCAGTGCCGTGTTGGCAATGGGTAATGAATATGGCGATCTATTAATCGCTGCCAGCGAGCGAAATTTAAGCGATTATTGGCCGGGCAATAAAGGAATTCTGGGCGATATTCGTTTTGGCACAGCCACAGAAAAATTAAGTTATGATATTAAAAATAATAAAGTGCCATTCACTAATTATAAAATGCACTCACAACTGGCCAAGTTGGGTTGGAATTTATCCGCCGACCAACGGTTAACATTCAGTTATCTGCAAACCCAAATACATAGCCCTAATGCCGGCTTTATGACCATGGTAAAAGAAGGGCCAGGAATAGGAAAGCATGGCTGGGTAAGCAGCAGTGTGAGTAACGTGGCGAATCGCAATATTGGGCTGGATTATAGCCTCAAGCCCGAGCATATCGCCTGGCTAGATCTAACGGCGAAAATCTATTACGTTGATACTGATGATAAAACTAATACTCATAATGCCAATGTTGTTTTCCGCGATAAATTCTGGACTCAAACCCGGCTGAGTACCCGGGGTTTACAACTGCAAAACACCAGTTTTTTTACCCTTGCTGACCACCACCAATTCCGCCTCAATTATGGTCTTGAGTGGTTTAGTGACCGTTCCTCTGGCAACTCCACTCATGAGTCGATGCTAGGCATCACCCCTCCGGGTAAGCGCGCCATTACCAGCACTTTTGCTCAGTTGAATTATGATTATGATAATTGGCTGCGGTTGGAGGGGGGGTTGCGTCACGACCAATTTAGGTTACAAGGAAATACCTGGATGCAGAGCGAAGATTTCCGAGCAGCTTATACCCGTGAAAACCGCTGTAACAAAAAGGTACATGAGCAACATGTTACCAACGAATGGAAGCGGTGTGTAATTACACCGATGACAATGGCCTGGGAGGTCGATCGCCGTGAACAGCAACTGTCACCCACGGCAGCCATTGGTATCAAACCTGGCGTGCAATGGCTGGAGTTTTTTGGCAATTACGGTAAGTCCTGGCGGCCACCGGCGATTACCGAAGTGCTGGCCACCGGCAGCGCCCATGGTCACGGCTGGATTTTGCCCAATCCGCTGCTGGCAGCAGAGCATTCCAAAGCCTGGGAAACCGGCATTAATATCCAGCACAGTAATCTGTTTATTGAAGAAGATCGTCTGGTGGCCAAACTGGCCTACTTTGATACCCGTGTGACTAATTATGTCAATCTTGAGCTATCCAAAGAAAAGCCCTTGCATGGAGGGGGTAGCTTTGCTAATGCCACCTATATTAATAATTTACTGGCAACCCAATTTCGTGGTCTGGAATATCAATTAAGTTATGATATGGGTTTATTTTATACCAACCTTAATTATACCAGAATGATTGGTGTCAATAGTATTTGTTCAAAAAGGGCTTGGTTAGGGGGGGTGAAAAATCTTGCCGGTAATAATAAATATGGGCATTATAGTGTTATTAATAATAAAATAAACAATATTATTGACTGCCGGGCAGCAAGAAACTTATTTGGATCTTCCGCTTATTTACCTGGTGATCGCGGTAGTTTAACTTTAGGTGGTAGAATTTTTGATAAAAAGCTGGATCTCGGTACCGTTATTCGTTATAACAAAGGACACCAAGATAGTTCAGTCATTAATAACTATGGGTATGCAAATACCGCTTATGTTGCAGATTGGCCGAAATATACCATATTTGATCTTTATGCCAGTTATAAGCTAACTAATAATTTAATTTTGCGCAGCTCAATAGAAAATATAACCAATCGTGCTTATCTTGTTAGTTATGGTGATTCAATTTCTTTTTCCCCGAATCGGGGCCGAACTATTCAGGGTGGTTTTGAATATAAATTTTAGTTTTTAATACAAAACTAAAATACAGAGAATAGATATAGATATTGAATGTAAAGTCTTCAGGTGAAGTGTTATTTTTATCTGTCGGTCGAAGTGACTCAATGATGAGTCATATATTTGTTGTTTAATATAAGGGATTTATTATGACAGTAAGTATTCAATATAATAGCGAATTTAAAGATTATACCCTTTCTTCATATCTTCAGCAGTGGGCCACTAAGCATGGCGATATCAAAGACACTGGGGCTGAAGGATACTCCAAGGATTTTGGTCAATTCGCTGGTGGTGGATTTTTTGATGGGACCCAATATTCAGTGAGTAGCTCGCACGGTACGGGTACCGCGATAATTGTTGAAGGCGAGTTGAAGTACTCCTTTATGCCTCAGCATACTTTCTACGGCAAAATGGAAGGCTTGGAGTTAGGTGAATCATTGGCTGATAATCAAAATGGTATTGGTAAGCAGCTTAATGATGTGCAACTGAAATTGTGCAATATAGATATTACCGGTGACTATGATGTTAACAAAACCATGGCAGAAAACCACCAAGGCGAGATGCATAAAGCCACTTATGGTTTGATGCGTGGCAATGCAGAACCCCTGTTGGGAATACTCGCGGCCAAAGGTATTGATATCAATACCTCACTGAAAGATATGGCTATCGCCAGCCAGTTCGATACCAGCAGTGAAATGATGGCAGATGCGCCAATGATTGATACTGTCGGAGCATATGATGGTGGCGATATATTGATGGCTGCATAATAGTAATAAATACCATCATAATATGATTTTTAGATAAATAAAATAAACCACCGCGAGCTACTCTGGTTGGTTTGGCATATATTGCTGGCGGTGGTTACTGTAATTTTATCCCGTAGATATATATGACTCATTGATGGGATATAGATTCATTGTCAATTAAAAGGATATTATTATGACAGTAACTATTAAATATCACAGTCAATTCGCAGACCACACCATATCTTCTTATACCCAGCAGTGGGCTACTGCTTACGGTGACTTAGTTCAGGCCAGTAATATTGATGAGCTATATTATTTCTTTAGCGATATCGACGCTAATGATAATAATGAAATCGTTCTTGCTGGTTTTAAAAGCCCTTATCAGAGCGAAGCAATAATTATTGGTGGGACGCTCTTGGGTGATAATGGAAGAATGGGGATTGATAATTATATTCAATCCTTGGAGTTTGGTGAGTCATTAATTTCTAATACTGATAATACCGCTAAACAACTTGAACAAGTGCAGTTGAGATTCGATGGCTTAGAAATTGAAGGTGATTTTTATCATTCAGCCTGTTCATTATCTCGTGCGATACACGCTGAACCAGGCAAACCTTACCAAGATGGGGCCGATCAAGGCACATACAATTTGCTGAGAGGCAATGCCGACTCAATGTTGGAACTCCTCAAAGCCCAAGGTGTTGATATCAATACTCCACTGAAAGATATGGCGATTGCCAGCCAGTTGGATACCACAAGTGAAATGATGGCTGATGCGCCAATTATTGATACTATCGGTTCATATGATAGTGCCGAAATATTGATGGCAGCATAATAGTAATAAAGATCATGATAATATCATTTTTAGATAAATAAAACAAAACCACCGCGAGCGACTCTGGTTGGTTTGGCGTATACCGCTTGCGGTAGACATTGTAACTTTATTTTATTCCGTAGAGATATATAACTCAATGGCGAGTTATATATTATTAATGGTCAAATGAAAGGATACTATTATGACTGTGGAAATAAAGTATCAACCAAAAATTAAAAATGAAACAATTTCTTCCTATCTTCATCAATGGGCAACTAAATTTGATGATATGGTTTTGATTAAACCAGATATAGAATACAGTATTATCTCCTCCACTAAACCCTCCCCTCCAGTTTCCGGTAGAAAAATTGCTGCGGCCAGCTCCCATCTTTACGATCAGAAAAAAGCAGCAATAGTGACAGAGTTTGTAGCAACGATTAATATAGATATAGAGGATTTACTCGATCAGCACTTAATTCCAGATATTAGCGGGAGTTTAGAGTTAGGTGAAAATTTATTCCCTACATCTGATCTGAAAGGTATAGGATTTGAACAGTTGCAACTTCAGGAAGTGCAATTGGAGTTCAGCGGATTAGATATTGCAGATGATATAACTAATTCTATTTATACTTTATCTTATGTACTGAATGAGGATAAAAACTATCAAGGTGGAGAGGATCTTGGAATATACAACTTACTAAGAGGTAATGCAGAACCCATATTAATGAAGCTGGAAGCACAAGGCATTGATGTGCACACTCGGCTTAAAGATATGGCTATCGCCAGTCAGTTTGATATTGCCAGCGATATTATGGTCGATACATTAGATATTGAAACTGTCGGTGTGCCACAAGAGTTATTAGCCGCATAATTAAAAGGATATTATTATGGCCGTTACTATCACATATGATAAAAAAATCAGTCATGAGTCTATTTCTTCATATACACGTAAATGGGCTAATTATTTCGGCGATATGACGCTAGCACCGTCTGATAACTCAGATGAAGATTATATTTTTCAGTTAGGGTCATACAGCCCAGCCGATTCAGGGAGTCTCTATGCATATGGAAGAATCAATCCTCAGCAGAATAATGTAGCGATAACCACTGGGTATGTAGCAACCACATCAATGGTAGGTGATGATCTATTTAATCAGCAAGTCACTGCGGGCATCAACGGAAGCTTGTATTTTGGTGAGAAAATATCGTCTCTTTCTAATATTGAGTTAAGTAAAGGCCAGCTCGACCATGAAATATATTATCGACTTAAGAATGAGAAGTTAAAATTTGACGGACTAGATATTGCAGATGATATAGAAAGTTCATTTTATATGTTGCTCCATTCCTACATTCATCATGACTGCCTAAGTGGTAAAGATCTCGGCGTATACAGTTTATTAAGAGGCGATGCCGAACCGATACTGAAAAAGCTGAAAGCGCAAGGTATTGACGTAGATACACCGCTTAAAGATATGGCTATTGCCAGTCAGTTTGAGGCCGCCAGCGAAGTTATCAATGACGCGCCAGTAATTGATACTGTCGGGACCGCCGCTAATGTTGAAATATTATTAGCTGCTTAATAAAGATTGTAAAAATTATTTTTTTGGTGAGTTGATAATATTACCGTCATACCTTGGATGATACTGGTTATATTTGTATCACTAAGGGTTTAAATTATTGTATTTGAGAAATAAAACAGCGCTAACTCAGACAGTAATCCTACTTTTAGTATGGGAATGGACGCCATGGAATCATATAAAATCCCAGAGACTTCCTCGGAGTCTCTGACTATCCTTTCTGTTTTAGCCCATCATAAGAAGAGTCTCTGGGGAATAGGGCTATTTACCGCAGTAATTAATCTTTTAATGTTGGCCCCCGCTATTTATATGCTGCAGGTTTATGATCGCGTTTTGGCGTCAGCGAATACCATGACATTATTGATGCTCACTATTTTGGTACTGGGAATATTTGTATTTATTGGCTTACTTGAATGGATTCGCAGCGCGATAGTTATTCGGCTTGGGACTCGGATTGATATGCAACTTAATCAACGGGTCTTTAACGCCGCGTTTTCATCTCAACTTGTGGGCCATAAAACACCGGCAGCACAAGCTTTAAATGATCTGACCTCTCTACGTCAGTTTGCGACGGGAAATGCCCTATTTGCCTTTTTTGATGCTCCTTGGTTCCCACTTTACTTATTGGTCATTTTTGTCCTCCATCCCTGGTTAGGTGTATTAGCCGCATCCGGTGCTTGTGTGTTGATTTTTTTAGCTTGGCTCAACCAGTGGGTGTGTAAAAAGTCATTAAAAGAAGCTTCCACAATAACTTCACAAGCAACACAGCAAGCCAATGCGAATTTGCGCAATGCAGATGCTATTGAAGCCATGGGAATGTTGGATGCATTACGCAGACGTTGGTTAGTCCAGCATTCACATTTTCTTTATCAGCAAAATATTGCCAGTGACAAAAGCAGTCAGGTGACTGCGGCATCTAAATCCAGTCGCCATGCTTTGCAATCAATGATGCTAGGGCTAGGTGCATTACTGGTCATTGACGGCGCAATTACGGCGGGAGTCATGATTGCTGGTTCAATTTTAATCGGCCGGGTATTAGGGCCTATTGACCAGTTAATTGCAGTTTGGAAACAATGGAGCCAGGCGCGGTTGTCTTATCAGCGTCTGGCTCATTTATTAGCAGAGCATCCACCTGTACCCGCAGGTATGGTTTTGTCTGCGCCAATAGGAAAACTCAGCGTAATACAGCTCACTGTTTGTAAGCCGGGCACACATATCCCAATTTTATATTCCATCAACTTTGAATTGCATCCCGGTAATATTTTGGGTGTTTTGGGGCCATCCGGCAGTGGCAAATCGACCTTGGCGAAACTGTTGGTCGCATGTAAACCGGCTTTCAGCGGTTCGGTGCGATTAGATAGCGCGAATATCTCTCAATGGGATAAAGCCCACCTAGGGCAATTTATTGGTTACCTGCCACAGGATATTCAGCTATTTCGAGGTTCGATTGCTGAAAATATTGCGCGCTTTGGCACGATTGACACAGTAAAAGTTATCGCGGCGGCTCAGATGGCGGGGGTTCACGATTTAATCTTACATCTGCCGTGCGGATATGACTCTCAACTAGGCGAGGGCGGTGAGGCATTATCTGGCGGCCAGCGCCAGCGCATTGCTTTAGCACGGGCAATGTATGGTGTACCACGGCTTATTGTGTTGGATGAGCCAAATGCCAATTTGGATAAAGAAGGTGAAAAAGCTTTATTAGAAAGCATTATCCGGCTCAAACAGCAGGGTTGCACCATTGTGATGATCACCCATAAGCCAGAGTTATTGTCAGATAGCGACTACCTATTGCTGCTCAATAAAGGGCGGGTGGAATTGTTCGATCGTACTGCAACCGTTTTACAGCAGATTAAAGGGCAGGAGAAGCCGCCGGTTAAAGATGAAGTCAAAGCACCAGCGAGTAAAAAGTCTTGGAATAGCGGTATCTCATATGGTGCTGTCCCAGCTCGCACGGCATCACAAAAATCATGATATTAAATATATCCACGGAAGGAGAAGTCACCGATGTTACCTGAATCTAGTCGTAGCTCGGCTAAGAATATGCATCAAAACCCACCGCCGCTTCAGACCAATAGCGGGAGATATCTTAGCCTTGGCGGGTTATTGGTTATAGGCGGTTTCATCGGTTCTTTGCTTTGGGCGGGGTTGGCACCCTTGGATAAAGGTATTGCTGTTATGGGGCATATTGTTGTCGCGGAAAATCGTAAGTTGGTTCAACCGTTGCAAGGAGGGCGTATTCAACAATTGCATATTGCCGAGGGTGAGGACGTCACAGAAGGGCAGTTACTTATCACGCTGGATGATACTGCAATGCGTAGTCATCGGGATAACTTACAGCATCAGTATTTGAACGCCCTCGCTCAGGAAGCCCGTCTCACTGCGGAACAACATGAATTGCCGACAATTACTTTTCCCCCGATGTTGCTCCAGCACCCCGCGCAGCCTTTAGTTGAACGCAATATTGTCTTGCAGCAACAGCTTTTTCATCATCGACGCCAAGCTCAACTGAGTGAAATTGCTCGGTTATCTGCACAAATTACTCGTCACGAGAGCCAGTTGGATGGATTACAAACGCTGCGAGGTCATAACCAGCAACAATTTAACTTGTTCCAGCAGCAATTGCAGGGGGTTCAGTTATTGGCGAAAAATGGTCATGTCTCTCAAAGCCAACTGTTAGAGATGGAGCGGCAGGCGATCTCACTGCGTGCCAATATAGAGAAAAATACCAGTGAGATTTTGGAGCTTCACAAACAAATTGGTGAAACAGAGCAGCATATCTTACAGCGGCGTGAACAGTATAAAAGTGAGAATCGCGAGCAACTGGCCAAAGCGCAGCAAAGTACTCAAGAGCTAGAGCTGCGTTTGGGGGTTGCGGAATATGAGTTAGATAACACGCGTATTTACGCGCCGGTCAATGGCACAGTTATCGCGCTTGCTCAACATACTGTTGGCGGCGTGGTCAGTACTGGGCAAACATTAATGGAACTGGTTCCCAGTGGGCAGCCATTATTAGCGGAGGCTCAGCTCCCCGTATCATTAATTGATAAGGTGGTGATTGGGCTACCCGTAGATCTGAATTTCTCTGCCTTTAATCAAAGTAATACCCCACGATTACAAGGTTCTGTATTGCATGTTGGTGCGGATCGGATACAGCATCCTCAGACTTTAGAGCCTTATTATCCCTTAACTGTCGCTATTGATATTGAGCAAACTGAGCTAGAAATCCGGCCCGGTATGTCAGTTGATATTTTTATCCGCACAGGGGAACGGTCATTACTTAATTATTTGTTTAAACCGCTCACAGACCGCCTGCATGTCGCCTTTGCTGAAGAGTAATTCTTGAGAGGTAACGGATTAAAAATAAAGGAATATAGTGATTCAATTTATGAAAAAACGACAGGATAGCGGCAGTATCATGCTTTGGTGGGGAAGTATCTTATTTACCAGCGGCATCCATATCTCTCTGATATGGCTATTGAGTCACACATTTATGCTCCCGCCCTCAACAGAGGTCTCTCCTGTGGCAATGATGCTCGCCTTGTCGACAGAACCGGAATTTACCCAAAACTTAGAGCAAGATTCGGTGGTGGGGATCACCCAAAACACCAATGAGCCAATAGTCGAGCAGTTGGAAAACCAACCAGAAGATGTCAGCCAAGTGCTGACCGCTCCCGAGCACTCTAATGCTGCGTTGGTTGTTGAAAGAAAGGTAGACACCGATAAAAAAGAGCCGACCAAGGTAAAACGACCACAACAAAAAGTCATAACATCGCGCCAACCTATCAGCGAGCAATTACCTGAAAATCAAAGTAAACCTTCTACGCCCGCAGTGACAACCAGCACACTATTGTCTGGCGAAAGTCACCAGGTTGCGGCGGCCGCGAACAGTGATTCGGCGCATAATCAAAAGAGTAAAATGAATTGGAAAAGCCGCTTACAAGGGCATTTGGCGGGGTTTAAACGTTATCCTCTCCGCGCCAAAAAACAGCGCCAACAAGGAGACGCGATTATCCGTTTTGTGGTCAATAAAGAGGGATATGTGCTCTCCGTTAAACTCATTAAAAGCAGTGGAACAGCGGCTTTAGATCAAGAAGCATTGGCCGTGATTAAACGCGCCCAACCATTGCCTCCGCCGCCGGCCGGGTTGTTATCGAATGGGCAGGTAACATTGGCTATGCCCATTGGTTTTGAGCTGAAAAGTAAAAAATGGTGAATGGTGGCGGCCGTTTGAAACCGTTTAGAGCAATAACAAAGTTGATAAGCGGGGAAATGTGCTGAATGGGTCGTAGCGGCGTGTGCCGCGGGAGCGCCCATCGGTGCAGTCGCCTCGTCAATCACCGAGCTATAAAAAAGGTTTGTCAGTAACCTAAACCGGGCATAAAGCCCGGTTTAGTTAGCGAGAAAAGATTAGGTGGAAATATTATTCACCAGGGCAGCGCAGACAACGCTCCGCCTCGTCAGTGCCCAGTTTTAACTTGGACTGCAAATCACGTAATGCTGTACGCAAACCTTCCTCAATAACGGGATGGTAGAACGGCATATCCAGCATTTGATTGATGGTCATTTGCTGTTGATGTGCCCACGCTAATAGATGTGCAATATGCTCGGCGCTCGGCCCCATCATTTCAGCACCCAGGAAGCGACCTGTTCCCTGTTCGCCATAAACCCGCAAAATACCTTTGTTTTTCAGCATGACACGCGAGCGACCTTGGTTCTCAAAAGAGACTTCGCCGATTTCAAAACAACCGCATGCACTGAATTTTTGCGACAGCTCGCGGAAAGTAGAGCCAACCATTGCGATTTGTGGATCAGAAAACACCACTGAAATTACGCTGCGGCGTAAACCCGGCACTACTTCAGGGAATCCGCCAGCATTCACCCCGGCAATGCGGGCCTGATCACTGGCTTCATGCAACAATGGCAATTGGTTACTGGCATCCCCGGCGATAAAGATATGTGGCACGCTGGTCTGCATTGTCAGCCGATCGGCGGACGGTACACCGCGCTCATCAAGCTCCAGTGAGGTATTTTCCAGCCCCAGTTTATCAACATTTGGACGGCGACCAGTGGCCGCTAAAACATAATCCACCATAATTTCTTGTGGTGAACCGGCTTCATCCAAATAGCGGATAAAGACTTTATCCCCTTCGCGCTGCATCACTTCAACTTTCACATCTGGATTGAGATAGAATTCCTCACCCAGCGTTTTTGCTGCGTAATTACGCACAATACTGTCTGTCAGGGGGCCGACACCACCACCCACGCCGAACATTTTAACTTGAACACCAAGCCGATGCAGCGCCTGACCCAGCTCCAGCCCGATAACCCCAGGGCCGAAAACTGCGACTGATTCGGGTAAGTCATCCCAGTTGAAAACGTCATCATTGACGATAAGCCGGTCACCCAGCTCATTCCAGGCGGCAGGCCAAGTTGGGCGAGAGCCGGTAGCAATCACGATACGCTGCGCAATGATTTTTTGTGAAGAAAGGCCAATGTGATCATCTACTTGCAGTGTATTGTCATCAATAAAACGGGCGTACCCCTGAATTTTATCCTCTGCTGGAATATTATCGACACCTTCCAGCACAAAACCAACAAAACGGTCGCGTTCGCGCTTCACTCGATCCATCACTTCGCGGCCATTAATCAAGATATTACCTTGCGGATGGATACCAAAACCGGGTGCTTTTTCAATCTGATGCACAGCTTCAGCCGCGGCAATCAGTAGTTTGGATGGCATGCAACCGACGCGGGCACAGGTGGTGCCGTATTCGCCACCTTCAATCATCACCACATTTGGGGTCGACAGTTTGGCAGCGCGATAAGCGCCAAGCCCGGCAGTACCGCCGCCAATAATGGCGACATCAACGTTTAAGGTTTTCATGTCTATTCCTAACAGAAAAAAAGGGTAGGCCGAAGCCTACCAAGTATACCCTTCGTATTTGAAGCTACAGGGTTGTTAGCTACGCTTACCCACCCGAATCACTTACTTGAGTAAGCTCAACGGGATGAGTTCACTTGCCGCCGACCTGCAACTTCAATGACTTTGGGTATTCACGATATCTTTATTTTTATTAATGTCATTAAGCAGACAGATAACTTTCTAAATCATCACTGCCACCAATGTGGCGACCGCCGATAAATACCTGTGGCACAGTTCCGCGGCCAGTTACAGCTCTCAGACTGACCGTCGTTGCATCTTTACCCAGCACGATTTCTTCATACTGAATACCATGGTCTTGCAGCATTTGTTTTGCTTTGGCGCAGAATGGGCAGCCCGGCTTGGTAAAGACAGAAACAGATTCCTGTACTTTAAAATCAGGGGCCAGATATTTCAGCATAGTGTCAGCATCAGACACTTCAAACGGGTCGCCCGGTTTGTTTGGTTCGACAAACATTTTCTCAACCACACCGTTGCGCACCAGCATGGAGTAACGCCATGAACGCGGACCAAAGCCCAGATCCGCTTTCTCAACCAGCATATCCATGCCTTTGGTGAACTCGCCGTTACCATCAGGAATGAAAGTGATATTTTCAGCATGCTGATCGGCTTTCCAAGCATTCATCACGAAAGTATCATTGACTGACACACACAGAATGCTATCAACACCGTGCTGTTTAAACACACCGGCCAGTTCGTTATAACGCGGCAGATGGCTGGATGAACAGGTCGGGGTAAAGGCACCCGGCAGTGAAAACACGATGACAGTTTTATTGTTGAACAATTCATCGGTAGTGACATCAACCCACTGGTCGCCCTGACGGGTATGGAAAGTCACTTGTGGAATTTTTTTACCTTCTTGACTAGTGAACATCTGTAACTCCTTAATTAAAAAATAAAATATTTAAATTTTTCTAGGTATCTCTTCGTTGGGACACATTATTCATTTTATCACTTGATAGTTCTAATCACTGGTTGCTATCTTATCTATCGTCAATGGCTATCATAAAGCGGAGCACCGATGAATATTCGTGATTTAGAATACCTGGTGGCGCTGGCTGAATTCAGGCATTTCCGGCGCGCTGCCGACTCTTGTCATGTCAGTCAGCCCACATTAAGTGGTCAGATTCGTAAATTGGAAGATGAACTGGGCGTGATGTTGTTAGAACGCACCAGCCGGAAAGTGCTGTTTACGCAGGCTGGATTACTGCTGGTGGATCAAGCCAGAACAGTATTACGGGAAGTGAAAGTGCTCAAAGAAATGGCCAGTTTGCAGGGTGAGAGTATGTCTGGCCCGCTGCATATTGGGCTGATTCCTACTGTTGGGCCATATCTATTGCCGCAAATCATTCCTATGTTGCATCAAACATTCCCGAAACTGGAAATGTATCTGCACGAAGCGCAAACCCAAAATCTTCTGGCTCAGTTGGATAGCGGCAAACTCGATTGCGCTATTTTGGCATTGGTCAAAGAAACCGAGGCCTTTATTGAAGTTCCACTGTTTGATGAGCCGATGCAATTGGCGATTTATGCTGATCACCCGTGGGCCGATCGTGACAAAGTGCAGATGCATGAGCTGGCGGGTGAGAAATTACTGATGCTGGAAGATGGTCACTGTTTGCGTGATCAGGCGATGGGTTTTTGCTTCCAGGCGGGTGCTGATGAAGATACACATTTCCGCGCCACCAGTTTGGAAACATTGCGTAATATGGTTGCTGCGGGCAGCGGAATTACGCTATTGCCATCACTGGCAGTGCCGAATGAAAGAAAGCGCGACGGCGTTTGTTATCTGGAATGCTACAAACCCGTGCCAAAACGTACCATTGCGTTGGTGTACCGCCCCGGTTCCCCATTGCGTGGACGCTATGAGCAACTTGCCGAGGCGATACGTGAACACATGCAACCGCGCATGAGTTCAGAGGCTGTTAACCAAAAGTTAGAACAGGCGGTTTAATCCATTAAGCGCCGCCACTCGGTAGGCTTCCGCCATGGTCGGGTAGTTGAAGGTAGTATTAACGAAATATTCGATAGTATTGCCTTCTCCTTTTTGTTCCATGATGGCCTGCCCGATGTGGATAATTTCCGCCGCACGTTCACCAAAGCAATGAATGCCAAGGATCTGTTTGGTTTCGCGATGGAACAGAATCTTCAAACTACCGGTATCCATACCCACGATTTGCGCCCGCGCGAGGTGTTTAAATTGCGCCCGGCCGACCTCGTAGGGGACTTTCATTGCAGTCAAGTCCTGTTCAGTTTTACCTACCGAACTGATTTCCGGAATGGTGTAAATACCCGTCGGAATATCTTCAATCAGGTGAGTATTCGCCTCACCTTTGATCATTGCCTGCGCTGCAATTCGCCCTTGGTCATAAGCCGCCGAAGCCAGACTTGGGTAGCCAATCACATCACCCACCGCATACACATGGGGCAGCGCTGTTTGGTACATGCTGTTGACCTTCAACAAGCCACGGCTATCTGCTTCTAGCCCAATATTATCCAAGCCCAAACCACTGGTGTTACCGGTGCGGCCATTGGCATATAACAAGCAGTCGGCTTTGACTTTTTTGCCCGATTTTAAATGGACAATAACCCCATCAACCGTGCCTTCAATTTGCTCAAACTCTTCGTTGTGGCGAATAACCACGCCGTTATTCCAGAAGTGGTAAGAGAGGGCATCTGACATTTCCTGATCGAGGAAAGCCAAAAGGCGGTCGCGGGTATTGATTAAGTCGACTTTGACACTCAAACCACGGAAAATTGACGCATATTCACAGCCAATCACCCCCGCACCATAAATAATGACGTGCTGTGGTTCATGGCTGAGTTGTAAAATGGTATCACTGTCGTAAATACGTTCGTGGGTAAAATCCACGTTTGCTGGGCGATAAGGGCGTGAGCCCGTCGCTATCACGATATTATCGGCTCGCAGTGTATCGTTGGTGCCGTCGGCATAACGCACATTGATAGTATTGGCGTCTATGAAGCTGGCATCACCGGAGAACATTTGGCAGTGATTGCGATCATAAAAACCTTGGCGCATACGGGTTTGCTGGTTAATAACGCGATCCGCATGGTTTAAGATATCAGCAAAAGAAGAGCTGATGGTTCTGGCATTGTCACTGTAGAGTGGGTTTTGGTTGAACTCGATAATTCGGCTAACGGCGTGGCGCAAAGCTTTGGAAGGGATAGTGCCCCAATGGGTGCAGCCCCCGCCCACATTATTATACCGTTCAATCACGGCAATGCGGGCGCCTTGCTTGACCAGCCCCATAGCGGCGCCTTCACCGCCAGGACCCGAGCCAATAACAATGGCATCAAAATGGAAGTGCTGTTGCATGTAGGAGAGACCTGTTTTTATACAAAATTACAACGCCACATTAACATCATCCCAAGTATAACCCAATAAACAATGGGCAAATCACCGTGATGTATGCTGTAAAACGGCAATTCCGTATTGGGATGATACGTTTGTATAACGGTTGTTACTATAAAGTTTGGTATATTGCTGACTATATGTCTTAGATTAAGAGTTTGGATATCCCTTGGGTACGATTATGGGCGTCAGAGCACAACAAAAAGAACGGACTCGTCGTTCCCTTATCGAAGCGGCATTCAGCCAACTGAGTGCTGAGCGGAGTTTTGCCAGCCTGAGTTTGCGGGAAGTCTCCCGTGAGGCGGGTATTGCACCGACTTCTTTTTACCGGCATTTCCGTGATGTAGACGAGCTTGGGCTGACAATGGTCGATGAAAGCGGCCTGATGTTGCGCCAACTTATGCGGCAAGCGCGTCAGCGGATTGCTAAGGGCGGCAGCGTTATCCGCACTTCAGTTTCAACTTTTATGGAATTTATCGGTAATAACCCGAATGCATTCCGCTTATTGCTGCGGGAACGTTCTGGGACTTCCGCTGCATTTCGTGCGGCAGTTGCGCGTGAAATTCAGCATTTTATTGCTGAGTTGGCCGATTACCTCGAGCTGGAAAACCACATGCCGCGCAGCTTCACTGAAGCTCAAGCTGAGGCCATGGTCACAATAGTGTTCAGTGCGGGTGCAGAAGCGCTGGACGTGGATATTGAACAACGGCGACAGTTAGAAGAACGTTTGGTTTTACAACTGCGGATGATCTCCAAAGGCGCTTATTATTGGTATCGTCGTGAGCAGGAAAAGCTGGCGGTGTCCCACGTTTAATAAGGAAAAGGTAAGGAAAATGATGGAAGAATCGTGTTCTGAAAAACAGCCACACTCTGAAAAGCAACCCCACCGTGAAACGGGTACGCTGCTGCTGGCCTTGATTACGGGGTTGGCAATAAACGGCTCATTTAACGCGTTATTCAGTGGATTTGTTCCTTTTTCAATCTTTCCGCTGCTGGCATTATTTTTGGCGGTTTATTGTTTGCATCAGCGCTATCTCAATTTTGCCATGCCGCGAGGCCTGCCCGTGCTAGCGGGTGCGTGTTTCTTACTTGGTATTCTAGTGTATAGCGCGATTGTGCGGGTTGAGCATCCGGCGATCGGCTCTAACTTTGTTCCCTCTATTTTGAGTGTGGCGTTGGTGTTTTGGATTCTGTTCAAACTGAAAGCACGTAAATCGATGCAGACAGATATCAATACTGATAGCGGCACGGATACAGATAATCAGCAGCCGCAATAGCTTTTCTGTTCACCAATATCTCTAAATCGAAAGGGCAACATTGCGTTGCCCTTTTGTTTGTGTCCGATTCTTGCTTTTCGTCAGTCTCTTTTTTCCAACAAAACTCCACATTCCATATGATGGGTGTAAGGGAATTGATCAAATAGCGCTAATCGGCTGATTTTATGGGTATGTTGCAGCTGTTCCAAATTGGCGCACAGGGTCTCTGGATTACAAGAGATATAAAGGATGCGCGGATAAGCTTGTACTAACTTGACGGTTTCATCATCCAACCCACTGCGCGGTGGGTCGACAAAAATGGTTTCGCAGTTATAGCTAGTTAAATCAATATCTTTCAGTCGGTTGAATTCACGCACACCTTGCATGGCTTGGGTAAACTCTTCCGCGGACATACGGATAATTTGCACGTTGTCGATATGATTGGCGGCAATGTTGTATTGCGCCGCCGCCACTGACGGTTTGGCGATTTCAGTCGCTAATACGCGTTCAAAATTACGTGCCAATGCCAGCGAGAAATTACCGTTGCCGCAATATAGCTCCAATAAATCGCCGCTGGCATGTTGGGTGACATCAATCGCCCATTCCAGCATATGAATATTCACCGCAGCATTAGGTTGGGTGAAGCTATTCTCAACCTGACGATAAATCATCTCACGGCCGGCAACCGGCAGCACTTCGTCGATATAGTCGTGATCCAGCATGATTTTGGTTTTTGACGCCCGCCCAATCAGTTGCAGATCAAAGCCTTGCTCACGCAATTGGTCACGCAGTTCCCGCGCTTTCTGCTGCCATTCTTCATCTAATGGACGGTGATACAGCAAAGAGGCGATCAGCTTGCCGCTCAGAGTCGATAAGTAATCAATCTGGAACAGTTTGCGCCGTAAAATCGGCTCGGCTCTGATGGCAGTCATCAGCACGCTCATCAGACGATTAATTAACAAACTGGCGACCGGGAATTGCTCAACCCGAATCCGCTGCTTGGTTTGTTGGTCAAACATGATGTGGTACAAATCGTCTTCATCATGCCAAACGCGGAACTCGGCTCTCATGCGGTAATGCTGTGCGGGAGAACGAAATATTTGCGGTTCAGGGGCTTGAAACGGCGACATCATCGCCTGAAGACGGGCAGATTTTTCCGCCAATTGGTGCTCGTAGCCGTCAGTCGGCAGGATGTCAGGAGTCATGTTTCTTCTCGTCTGGACATGATAAAAGAGGTTTATTGCAGCGGATTGTAGGGAAAGTAGCTCTGATGTCCAGTTTTTGTCACTTAATTAATTTGTTACATGAATGGAAGTCTAGACATCCATTTAACTTAATAATAACATTGCCGTCCGGTCTCAAGCTGTTACTTAAACACTTAAGAGTTAAAAGGGAATCCGGTGTAAATCCGGAGCTGACGCGCAGCGGTAAGGGGATGTTACGGCGATAGGTTTCAACCAGACACTGTCCGAAAAGACGGGAAGTCATCGCCCGCTCTGTATAGTAGAGATCCCAAGCCCGAAGACCTGCCGGTATCACGTCGCAATATTCGTGGTCGTCGCGTAATACCGACCATGGCACTGCGGCATCCGCTATTTGAGTTTGGATGCTTTCCTAAATGATCATTAAAAATACAATGACAATAAAAAAATATACGCTGTTCACAGCCCTTTCTGTGACGGCGTTTTCTGGTTGGGCGCAGGACAACACAGCTAATAAAGATGAAATGGTGGTGACTGCCAATCGTTTTAAACAACCGGTTTCTACAGTATTGGCACCTACCGATGTGGTCACTCGCGATGATATCGAGCGCTGGCAGACAAAAAGTCTTAATGAAGTCATGCGCCGTTTGCCTGGTGTGGATATTGCCCAAATGGGAGGATTGGGTCAGGGTTCTTCTATGTATATCCGTGGTACGGAAGCGCGTCATGTGCTCATCTTGATTGATGGTATCCCACTGGCTCGCACCGGTATCGTTAATAGCGTCAATCTCGATCAAATCCCGATTTCCTTGGTGCAGCGGATTGAGTATATCCGTGGGCCGCGCTCTGCAGTCTATGGTTCGGGTGCAATTGGTGGCGTCATTAACGTGATTACGCAAACAGACCAGGAGGGCGCGCAGATTAATGCCGGTGTCGGTTCCAAGGGCTACCAGCAATATGATGGCAGTGTTCGCCAGCGTTTTGGCGATACCTTAGCCACATTAGCAGGGGGATATCAGACCACCAACGGCTATAACATCAAACCTAACTCACCCAATCCAATCGACAACGACCGCGATGGTTTTCGCAATAAAAACTTCTGGGCAGGGTTGGAACATCAGTTTAACCAAGAGATTTCCGGTTTTGTTAGAGGTTATGGTTATACCAACAATACTGATTACGATATTGGCAGTTTGTCGTCCCCTTCATACAGCGGCGATGAAGAGCGGCTATATAACCATACTTATGATGCAGGGTTGCGTTATGCATCGGGAGCTTATTCTTCCCAATTAGTCGGTAGCTATCAGAAATATAAGGATTATAACTTTAGCAGCCAATATGGCCGCTATGGTGTGGCTACCACACTGGATAATATGGATCAGCGTAATGTGCAATGGGGCAACACTTACAGCTTTGAAAGTGGAACACTGAGCGCGGGCCTGGACTGGCAACAGCAGCGCCTGACCTCATCTAACCAAAATATTTCAGATACTTATAAGCGGGATAACACCGGTTTATACCTCAGTGGGCAGCAGAAACTCGGCGATGTCACGTTGGAAGCTTCTGGCCGTGGGGATAAAGATGAGCAATTTGGCTGGCATGAAACATGGCAAACAGCGGTGGATTGGGAATTTGTTCCGGATTACCGCGTGACGTTATCTTACGGAACCGGCTTTCTTGCGCCTTCATTGGGTCAACAATATGGCTCGCAGCGCTTCAACATCATTTCAAACAGTGACCTTAAACCTGAAGAATCCCGCCAATGGGAAGCTGGGCTGGAAGGGGTAACTGGGCCGGTTGATTGGCGCTTGTCGGCTTATCACAATAAAATTGAAAACCTGATTGATTACTCCTTTGATAATTCAATCGTCAAGGGGCAATACTACAATGTCAATTCTGCGACCATCAAAGGCGTGGAATGGACGGGGAACATCACTACCGGCATATTTACGCATGCGGTTACCCTGCAATATATTGACCCGCGTAATGATCTAAATAATGAGGTATTAGCTCGCCGTTCTAAGCAACAGGCTAAGTATCAGTTAGATTGGACGATGTTCAATCTTGATATGGACGTCTCTTATCAATATTACGGTAAACGCTATGACAACATCACTTCGATTTATAACTCAACTCAGCGCGAATTATCGAGTTACAGCATAGTAGACGTTTCAGCTGGTTATCCGGTTACTTCTCATCTCACAGTTCGTGGTAGAATTGCTAACCTGTTTGATAAAGAATACGAAACGGCTTATGGCTATAAAACCGCTGGACGAGAGTATTACCTCACAGGAAGTTATAACTTCTAAGGCTGATACTGCTCCTCGCCCGACAGCACTGATTTTTGATTCCGGTGTTGGCGGGCTATCTGTTTATCAAGAGATTCGGCAATTACTGCCGGATCTCCACTATATATATGCTTTCGATAACGTCGCGTTCCCTTATGGGGAGAAGTCAGGTGAATTTATCGTTGAGCGCGTATTAGACATTGTCACTGCGGTACAACAGCGCCATCCGCTGGCGATTGTGGTTATCGCCTGTAACACGGCCAGCACGGTCTCTCTTCCTGCTTTACGCGAGCGTTTTGATTTCCCCGTCGTCGGTGTTGTTCCGGCGATTAAACCTGCGGTACGGCTCACGCGGAATGGTGTTGTCGGCCTACTGGCCACCCGTGGCACAGTTCATGCTTCTTATACCTTGGATTTGATTGAACGTTTTGCCACAGATTGCAAAATTGAGTTGTTGGGATCATCCGAGCTGGTGGAGCTGGCGGAAACCAAGCTGCATGGTGGTGCTGTGCCGCCGGAAGCATTAAAGAAAATCCTTCATCCGTGGCTCGCCATGCGTGAACCGCCAGATACCATTGTTTTAGGTTGCACCCATTTCCCTCTATTAACTGAAGAGTTAGCGCAAGTGCTACCAGAAGGTACCCGAATGGTCGATTCCGGTGCTGCAATTGCTCGCCGTACCGCCTGGCTTATCTCTTCTCAGGAAAATGTCGTTTCTTCTCAGTCGGAAAACATTGCGTATTGCATGGCATTGAATGCGGACACTGACGCTTTATTACCCGTTTTGCAGAGTTATGGCTTCCCAACGCTGGAAAAACTACCAATTTAACGGCGTTTTGACTAAAGATTCAGCGGTTGAAAAGTTTTTTCAAATTAGGGGTTGCAGCCTGTCAGGAACTCCCTATAATGCGCCTCCACTGACCGGGAACAACGAAACACACTTCGCCGGGTCAGGAAGAGAAAAGAATGATTTTGACTT